>CASEEY010000226.1 GCA_949287055.1 uncultured Collinsella sp. | reverse complement strand
ACCACCGCTACGATCGCATGACCCTGCAGATCACCACGACCAAGCCCGACGACATCCTCGAGGCGTACCACGATGCGTTCAAGCACGGCTCGTCGTGCTTCGAGATGATCGGCGGCTACAGCCGCAAGACGTTCTGGCGCATCGAGACCGTCGTATCGTCGTACGAGGTGGGCGAGATCGTGGCGCTCGTGCGCGCGCAGGACGACCGCGCGGTGATCAACGTCTTCCGCACGGAAAGCTTCTTCGGCCGCTTCTATCGCGGACCGGTCGACTAGCATACGACGTCGCGCCTGCGCGTCCGCGCCGTGGCCGCATGGGCCTTCGGCGCGATTTGGCGCTTTGCCGTGTGACGTGCGGCCATTCCCGCTAAAATAAAACGGTTGCACAATAGGGGCCCCAAAGGCCTTCAGCATCTGCAGAGGGAGAGCCGCATGGCGCAACAGCACGATCTGTTTGACGACATCATCGACATCAGCAAGGGCCTGAGCGCCCTGAAGAACCCCCTGGGCGGCGTCACCGACGCGCTCATGGGCGGCGAGGGCGACGGTACGCCGCACTGGAACCCGGCGGACTACAAGGACAAGCCGCGCGCGAACTCCATCCCGTGCCTGGTGTGCAACTACGAGAAGAGCAGCTGCACCGCGTGCATGGACGTCTGCCCGGTGAACGCCATCGAGATCGAGGACTTCAGCATCGATATCAAGGACAGCTGTCGCAAGTGCGGCCTGTGCGTGAGCGTGTGCCCCACCGAGGCCTTCGTGACGCCGCGCCTGACGCCCAAGAAACTCTACGACGCCATCGCCGGCGCCGCAGCGGCGTACAACACGGCATATGTGATCTGTACCCGCGCTTTGCGCCGGATGCCGCGCGAAAACGAGGTCGTGGTCGCGTGCATCGGTGACGTTCCGCCCGAGGTGTGGTTCTCGGACTATCCCAACGTGAGCGTCTACCTGCCGCTCGATATCTGCGAGCGCTGCCGCACCACCACCGGCGAGGAGGTCCTGGGCGACTCGATCGCCACCGCCGAGGAGTGGGCAGGCACCGGTTTGGGCCTTGAGGTCGATGCCAAGCAGCTCAAATGCGTGAAGCGCCGCGAATACGAGCGCAAGGAGTTCATGGATAACATCATGAAGACGACCGGCCTGGCGGTGAGCAAGCTCAACCCGGCAACCGCCGCCGTCGCCTCGGTCACGCAGCGCCTGCGCGACCACTCCAAGAAGATCAGCGAGCTCGAGAAGACGCTCAAGGCGGCATGCGGCACCACGACGCAGAAGCGTCGCCGCCTGCTCATCCAGCGCCGGCAGCTCGTGCTTGCGAAGAACATCCAGGTGAGCACGCCCGAATGCGACTTCGAGAAGTGCACGGCGTGTGGGGACTGCGTCAAGAAGTGCCCCACGCACGCGACCGACCTGCTGGGGTCGGGCCGTTTCACGGTGGAGCCGGCGTACTGCGTGGGCTGCGGCCTGTGCGTCGAGGTCTGCGAGGAGCACGCGATCAAGATGGTCGAGCATGACGCACGCGACCTCGTGGTGCCCGATGAGGACGCCGAGCGCCGCGCCGCGGATGCCGCGAAGGCGAAGCTCGACATGGAGAAGACCAAGGCGGAGGCGAAGAAGACCCTGAACAAGGTCCTCGACGGCGTGGAGAAGCTGGCGGAGTAGGGGCGTCTCGTCCGGGCACCGGGTCGGGTTCCGGCGGGTGCCGCATCCGATCGGCCTGCAGGGGCTGCCGCGTCCACCGGGGCGGCCCGGCTGCGTATCCTGCGCCGTACGGCGGCGGTCCATTCAAAGGTCGTTCGATCCCGTTCACGCCAGTCGACTGAAACGGGAACCGTAAATAATTCAGTATATCATCAGAAAGATCTACTGAGGCCTCCATATGCGGTTTTCCGCAATGTGAAAATCGATAGAAGCGCTTTCCAGCGCATCTTAGTCTGTGGTTATCGGCTCTCCTACGATGAAAGAAGAGGGGTAATCATGGAAAAGAAAGCCGTTGTGATCGCAGGTGCCGGGAGTACGCACACTCCCGGCATCATCCAGAGCCTGCTGCAGAAGAAGCAGGAGCTCCCGCTGCGGAAGCTCGCGCTCTACGACATCGATGAGCAGCGCATGAACCTCGTGTACGACATCATGCGCCAGTTCATCGAGCAGGAGGCGCCCGACCTGGACGTCGTCGTGACGACCGA
>CASEEY010000225.1 GCA_949287055.1 uncultured Collinsella sp. | reverse complement strand
CTGCGTCACCTTCGGCGTGCCGCTCGAGCGCTTCTTCGACATGCCCATGAGCTACTACTGCCAGTGCTGCAGCATGCCCATCCCCGACGAGGAGATGCATGGCACCGAGGCGGATGGCTCCAGGAGCGCGGACTTCTGCAAGTACTGCTACGACCACGGCGACTTCACCGCCAAGGACATGACGATGGACGAGTTCATCGAGGCCACGGCCCCCATGGAGGCAAAAGCGCTCGGTGTCTCGCTCGACGAGGCGGTCTCGCTCATGGCCACGCTGCTGCCGCACCTCAAGCGCTGGCGCGAGGTTGCCGAGAACGAGGAGGCCTACGGCGAGGAGGTCCGGGCCGCCTACGGCGATGAGGTGATGGACGCCGCCAACGAGAAGTACGTGGCGATGGGGGAGGTGGCGCACCTGCAGGCAGACGAGCTGGCGCTGGTCATCAACGAGCAGCTGCGTCGCGCGATGGAGGTGGGAGATCCGGGCGGCGCAAGCTCGTGGCGATGCACGGCCACTGGCTGCGCATGTACTGGCCGGACGGGCTCTACACGCCCGAGGCCCACAAGGGCCTGGCCGACGGCTACGTATCCGACGAGCGGTTCCGCGCCTACTACGAGAAGGTGGCGCCAGGAGCGGCACAGTTCCTGCGCGACGCGATTCACGCGTGCGCGTGACCCGTGTCGGGGCGCCAAGTTTGAACCTGGCACCAACTTGTCGGGCACGAGTTTTTCGCAAGGAGGATTCAGGTAGGGGCGTGTGCCTGGCTCCGACTTGTCGCTCAATACCGAAGTTCAGAAGAGAGATGGTCAGAGGCTGTAATATGCACTATCTGCATATTACAGCCTTCTGCGGTCTCGATTGATATACATGCCTTTGATGGAGTGGCAAGTTATTACGTGGAGTTAGATTGCCCCTTTACGCGACGAACTCTAAGGGGTCGGCGACGACGGGAGAATTCTCGTAAATGTTCCAAGGGTCCAGATCGATGCAGGTGGTCTCATCCCTGTTCCCGGAGATGTCCCAAGCTACAGTATCGTTGAGAACGGTAGGGGTATCGCGGAACAGCTTCTCGTCATTCAGTTGCGAAAACACTCCCCCTCGAGCGATAAGAGGGCTCACGTCGACGTGATGAATCGATCCATCGGAAAAGTAGGCGAAGACCGTATGGTTGTCGCCAGGAATCGCCTGCACCACAGAGGGAATGTACTCCATGTGCTTTTACCTCCTACATGAGCGGTGGAATCTGAAGGAGCGGTCGATCGGAGGCGACGAGTTCCCAGTTCTGCATGAGCTCATCTCGATGCAGCTCCGTCCACGCAAGAACGATTGTTGGTTTTATGGTACCCAATTGTTGCGCCGGGGTCTCGTGCAAGGGGAGGGCTGCGCTGAGATGGGGCTGACATAATTGAATCCGTCGCCAACTTGTGGCTTGGCAAGTTGGCGCACGTCCTATTGGTGATGTCTTTTGGAATATGGCTGGTCAGTTGAGTAATTTGCATTATCTGCAAATTGGAAACATTGACTGGAATCGGTCGGGGACCGACTGCCGTTGGCGGTCTCGACGGCATCGAATTCATAGGGCATCGGGTGAAGTTTCGGAGGCGACAGGTTTGAGTCTGGCCAATTTGTCAGAGGCTTCCGCCGTGCTTACCGGATGGCTGCACGGCGGACGGTGTTATCTGAACTAAATGGGTTGGATGGAACACGTCCCGCTACAGCTCGCGCTTTTCGTAGAGCTTGAGCGAGACGGCGGCGGAGATGCCGAGGAAGAGAGTGGCGACGCCGAGCGCGCCGACGAGGCTCACGGTCACGCCGACGGGGGTCTCGATAAAGGCGAAGATGCCCCGGATCGTGTCGGCGATGCCGGCGAAGTTGTCGAGCCCGCCGGTGGCGCCCAGAATCACCATGGGGCCGATGAACAGGAACACCGAGATCATAGGGATCCACTGGGTCGCCTTCGTCTGGCCGAAGCGGAAGTAGACCGGCTCCTCGATGGCGGCGACGCCAGAGCCGACAACGGCGCACAGCGCGCAGGAGAACACCATGGCCTGGATGTTGTCGGGCGAAAGGCCGAGCGCCGTCTTAAGGTCGCCGGGCAGCGGCGCCACGGTCGCGATTGCGGAGAGCGCGACGGCACCGATGAGCCCTGCCGCCATTCCCATGATACCGAGCGTGGCGATGACGCCGTAGCGACCGAGCACGACATCGCGGCGGCTGATGGGCATGGTGAGGCGGTAGAGCCCCCAGTTGTTCTGCTCGTCGTAGGCCGAGGT
>CASEEY010000224.1:1463-2537 GCA_949287055.1 uncultured Collinsella sp. | reverse complement strand
ACCGGCCCCAAGGTGCTGCTGCTCGACGAGCCCGCCGCCGGCATGAACCCGGCGGAGACCGAGGAGCTGATGGAGAACATCCAGAAGATCCGCGACGAGCTCCAGATCGCCATCCTGCTCATCGAGCACGACATGTCGCTCGTCATGGGCGTGTGCGAGGTCGTGGGCGTGCTGGACTACGGCAAGATCATCGCCAAGGGAACGCCCGAGCAGATCCAGAACGACCCGCGCGTCATCGAGGCGTATCTCGGCAAGCAGGAGGTGAAGTAGCATGGCGCTTCTCTCCGTCAAGGACCTGCACGTCTCCTACGGCGCCATCAAGGCGGTGCGCGGCATCTCCTTCGACATCAACGAGGGCGAGATCGTGACGCTGATCGGCGCCAACGGCGCCGGCAAGTCCACGACCCTCAACACCGTTGCGGGACTGATCAAGCCCGAGTCCGGCTCCGTGGAGTTCGACGGCGCGTCCGTGGTGGGCGTGCCCGCGCACAAGGTCGTCGGGCGCGGCATGGCGCTCTGTCCCGAGGGCCGGCGCGTCTTCACCCAGATGACCGTTGCCGAGAACCTCGAGATGGGCGGCTACACCCGCTCGGATGCCGAGAACAAGGAGACCCTCGAGAAGGTCTACGCGCACTTCCCGCGCCTGAAGGAGCGTTGCGGCCAGGTGGCCGGTACGCTCTCCGGCGGCGAGCAGCAGATGCTGGCCATGGGGCGCGCCCTCATGAGCCGCCCGCGCCTGCTGATGCTCGACGAGCCGTCCATGGGCCTCGCGCCGATCCTGGTGCAGGAGATCTTCGACATCGTGAAGCAGCTCAACGAGGCAGGGACCACGATCCTTCTGGTCGAGCAGAACGCCAACATGGCGCTCTCGATCGCGGACCGCGCCTACGTGCTTGAGATCGGCACGATCAAGAAGACCGGCACCGGCGCCGAGCTCCTCGTGGACGACGACGTCCGCAAGGCGTATCTCGGCGGGTAGCGCTTCTCGACATATTTGGCGTCAGGCGGCGACGGACCACTCCTCCTCCCAGGTCCGTCGCCGTTTCTTGTGCCGCGGTCCTTCTCGCCTGCCCT
>CASEEY010000224.1:0-1447 GCA_949287055.1 uncultured Collinsella sp. | reverse complement strand
GGGTTTTGCATCAAGGCTGTTGCCCACAACCTTGAGAAGCGTGGCTAATCCGGTCCAAGACATAAAAACTTTGCCCCAAAACAGCGAGAAGGACCTCGGAATCGTTCATGCGTCGCGCCCGCGCGAGGCGTTTCCCCAAAAGGTTGTGTTTCTTGCCAATCTGGAGAGTCGATGAAGACGGGGCACTTCACGTCAATGAGGGCAACGCAAGGCATACGAATCGCAACCAAACAAAGCGCTGACTCAGCAAAGTACAACATTACAGCAGGCTGACGCCTAACTTTCGGCTAGCCCCCTCCGCGTGAGTTGCGCCCAGCGAATATGCTGCGGGCATCACGGGCGAGAGGGGAGACGATGAGTGAGAGGCTGCTATTGGGATTCGAGGCCGCGCAGCAGGTGTGGCGGACCGTTGGCCGGCGCGTGGCGGTGGACAATCCGCCCACGCCGACGCGTCCCCCGCTGCTCGTGCGCATCCTCTTTGAACGGGGCGCCGGCATCGAGCTGGGGTCCATGCCCCGACGGACCCGTGCGAGCACGGTTCCGGAATCCCTTGACGGCGCGCGTGCCGCACATGTCCGGATCACGCTCGACGAATGCCCGTCCACGCTTGATCTTTGCGTTTCCCGTCAGAGGGGGCGGCGCTTCCTGGCGGGCGCAAGGTGCCATCTCATGACCGGCTCGTACCCCGTCGGCTCGTTCTTCGAGCTCGGCGAGGGGGTCATGGTGACGTGTCCGGAGCTCACCTTCCTGCAGATGTCGCGCATCCTCAGCGAGGAGCTGCTCATCCTGTACGGCCACGAGCTGTGTGGCTACTTTGCGCACGGCATGGGCGAGCATGGCTTTTGCAACTGCCCCGCGCTGACCACGGTGTCACGCATCGAGGGGTTTCTCGACCGCCTCGAGGAGCTTAGGACCGAGCGCGGGGAGGGAATGCCGTGGGGCCTGCGGAGGGCCCGGGCGGCGCTCGTGCACGTTCGCGACGGCGCCGCCTCGCCGGAGGAGGCCGTCCTTTCGATGGTCCTCACGATGCCGCGTCACAGGGGCGGCTACGGGCTCCCGCCGGCGACGCTGAACGCGAGCGTACGGCTCGGGGCGGAGGCTGCGGAGCTCTTTGGCATAGAGGAGTTTGTCTGCGACCTGCGGTGGACGGGGCACGGTCTTGTTGCGGAGTTCCAGGGGTCGCAGCACAAGCTGCGCAGCCGAAGGTCGTACGACCTGCGCAAAGGGAACGTCCTCGGCGCCGACGGCTGGACGGTGATCGAGGTCGACCGCGCCATGCTCGAGCGCGCGCCGCTGATGGACGAGGTCGCAAAGTCGGTGTCACGAGGGCTGGGCCTGCGCTGGCGGCAGCCGGGGGCGCGGATTGCGACATGCCAGGCCAGGCTGCGAAACCGTCTGCTCAGGCACCTTGATGACATG
Source organism: uncultured Collinsella sp. (assembly GCA_949287055.1). Lineage (GTDB taxonomy): Bacteria > Actinomycetota > Coriobacteriia > Coriobacteriales > Coriobacteriaceae > Collinsella. The sequence goes on along the minus strand of CASEEY010000224.1, from coordinate 28 downwards.
CGCATGCGTGCCGTCGACATGCTGGCAG
>CASEEY010000223.1 GCA_949287055.1 uncultured Collinsella sp. | reverse complement strand
GCCGCCACCTCCTCGCCGCCCATGCGCACCCTCACCTGGCCGCCGGGCATGGCGACGACGGTGACGCGCCTGCCGATGCAGCGCCTCGGCACCGACCACTGGCGCCCCGCCGCCCTCACGAGCATCGTGGGCGGCACGGTCTGGACGCTCACGTCGCCGACCATCGACTCCAGCAGGCGCATGTTGCCGATCGGGCGCAGCGCCTCCTTCTCCCGCATGAACAGCGCCGCGGGCGGCACCCCCGTCGTCCCGTTGGGCTCCTCGTTGCTGCGGCGCTCCACGCGCGCCACGCACCCGAGGAGGCCCTCCCAGCCGGAGAACTCGCCCGCGTAGGCGGAGAGCCTGGAGAGGAAGCGGTTGGCGCTCTCGTCCTTGCCCTTGGTCTCGGGGCTGCGCGGCCGGCAGAGCACGAGCCTGCAGCCGGCCTCGCGCACGAACCGCTCGACGCGCTCGGACCTGCGCCTCCTGCCGCCCTCGACGGCGACGACGGCGGACATGTTGTCGGTCACCAGCTCCTCGGGCGCCCCGCCCAGCGTCCTGAGCGTCGCCAGCAGGCACGCCAGCAGGTCGTCGGTCGTCCTCGACCTCGTCGGGATGAACACGTGCCTGCGCGAGTAGCCGAGCGTCGCGGTGAACACGCTGAACTCGTGCAGCTCGCCCTCCGCGTCGACGAGCCGCATCCCCTCCTTCCAGTCGAACTGCAGCTGCCTGCCCGGCGGCGTCTCGAACCTCGGGTGCGCCTCGGGGGCGGCGGCGCGCCCGAAGGCTATGCCCTGGCGCCGGCACCACGCGGTGAACGCCCCGTAGCCGGGCAGCGGCGGGTCGCCGTACCTGTGGGCCAGCAGCTCGTAGACGGCGCGCTTGGTCATCCCGGGCAGCTGGGCCTTCGCCTCGACCACCGGCCTCACGCGCTCGAAGGCGCTCTCGCGCTCGGACCTGCGGTCCTCCGCCTCCGCCCCCTCCCTCCAGTATTTCGCGACCGTGTGCCGGTCCAGGCCGTGCCTCCTCGCTATGTCGCTGAAGTTCGGCTTGGTCCCGGCGGCCCTGTGCATGTTCAGCTCGCCCATCACGTTCCTCTCCATCCGCGCTCCTCCCGCAGGCTTCGGATCCTCGGTTGGAGCATATTTCCGTTTGCGCGGCTGGTGAAAGTGCGTTTGCGCGAATGGCGGGTTTCCGTTAGCGCGGATGGCGCGATGCGTTTGCGCGGATGGTTGTTTTTACATTAGCGGTATCACCCCGGTCGGACATCGGCTCGCCGCGCCGCGCGCGGGCGAGCCACTTCGAGGCGGTCTGGCGGCTGACGCCCATCTGGCGCGCGGCCTCCGCCACGCCGGCGCCGGACTCTATGCGGGAGACGAGCGTCTCCCGCCCCCTGGGCGTGAGCCTTGCGTTAGGATGTTGGGACATGGGATGGCCCCCTTCGCTGCAAGCCTGAACAACTCACAGGATGGCCCCCTTCGCTGCAAGCCTGAACAACTCACAGCATGCGGGGGCCATCCCTATTTGTCACCTTCCGGGCGTAAACAACGTCTTGGCACTGAACAACTAGCGATCGCGCTGCCCGCCGTGCGCTTTGCGTGCGCGGCGCAGCTTGGCATCAATCGAATAGCGGTCTATCGCGAACGTCGCGACCTGCTTTATCCAGCGGGTCGCGACGTTCGCGTTTTGTACGGACGACGACGCGAGATGCGGCGGGGATGCGCGCCGCACCGATGCGGACGTCGCGCCGTAACGGGCCGGAAGGATGCAACAGGCTGCGGGCAAGCCGCAGCGTAGCGCGATCGCGCTCGTAGGAAACCGAAAAAGGCACTGGGACAAACGCAAAGGAACACACCATGGAATTCAACATGAACGAGGGGCACCCCATCGAGGTCGAGGTCGGCGGCAAGCGCTACGCGCGTCACGCCATCCGCACGCGGTTCGTCGAGATCGGGGAGAGCTATCTCGATCTGATCCGCGAGTACGTGCTGCCCGTCTGGCAGCCCGGAGACATCCTGTCCTCGAGCGAGAAGGTCGTGGCGCTTTGCCAGGGGCGCGTGGTGTATGAGAAGGATGTCGAGCCGGGCCTGCTCGCGCGCTTTCTGGCGCCGTTTGCCAGCGGCACGCCCGACGCGTTCGGCGTGAAGCATCCTGCCAAGATGCAGTTTGCGATCAACGAATGCGGTGGTGCCCCGCGCGTGCTGTGGGCCGCCATCTGCGCCGGCGTGGCCAAGCTCTTCGGAAGGCACGGCGTCTTCTACGAGATGACGGGCCGCGAGGTCGCCGGTCTCGACGGCTTCTACGGAGCGGAGTTCGACACGTATGCCCACATGGGCGTGCGCATCCCGGCGGATCCCGACGGCGTTTGCGATGAGGTGGAGCGCGAGCTCGGCGTGCAGATGATGATCGTGGACGCCAACAACATCAACGTCGAGATCCTCGGCCGCAGTTCGTCGCTTACGCTGACCGACGACGACCTG
>CASEEY010000222.1 GCA_949287055.1 uncultured Collinsella sp. | reverse complement strand
CGGTAGTTGACCGGGTCGGTGTCGCCCTCGGTGGAGAACAGCAGCACCGAGCTCTCGGCGGTGAGGCCGATGGCCTCGCGCAGGTCGGCGTACTCGTCGGACTCCATGAGGGTCGTGATGAGGCCCGTGCCCACCGCGCCGGACTCGCCGGAGATCACGCGGGGGTCGCCGGACAGCGGGGCGCCGAGCACGCGCATGCCCTTGGCGGCCACCCAGTTGGGGCAGGCCACGAACACGCTCACGTGGTTGCGCAGGATGTCCCAGCCGAGGGTGTTGGGCTCGCCGCAGGCAAGACCGGCCATGATCGTGGGCATGTCGCCGTCAACGATGCGGGGCTCGCCGTCGCCGGCCACCGCGCCCTTGTACAGGCACGCGGCCTCGTCGGCCTCCATGACCACGAAGGTCGGCGGGTTGTCGGGGAAGCGGTTCACGAAGTAGCCCACCACGGCGCCCGCCAGGCTGCCCACGCCGGCCTGCACGAACACGTGCGTCGGGCGCTCCACGCCGGCCTCGGCGTACTGCTCGGCGGCCTCGCCGTCCCAGGCGGTGTCCTGGACGATGACGCCGTTCTCGCAGGCCTCGGCCTCGGCGGCGGCCATGCGGACGCACTCGTCGTAGTTGACGTCCTCGATGGTGACCTGGGCGCCCTCGGCGGCGATGTTGTCAAAGCGGCTCTTCACGCTGCCCTTGGGCATGTGCACGACGGCCTTCTGGCCAAGCTTGTTGGCAGCCCACGCCACGCCGCGGCCGTGGTTGCCGTCGGTGGCGGTGAAGAAGGTGGCCTGGCCGAAATCGCGGGCGAGCTCCTCGCTCGTGAGGTAGTCATAGGTCATCTCGGACACGGGCTTGCCGGTCTTCTCGGCGATGTAGCTCGCCATGGCAAACGATCCGCCCAGCACCTTGAAGGCGTTCAGGCCGAAGCGATAGCTCTCGTCCTTGACCGCCAGGTTGGCGAGTCCCAGGTCGGCGGCGAGCGCATCGAGCTTCGCCAGCGGGGTCACGCTGTACTGCGGGAAGCTCTGGTGGAAGGCGCGCGCCTCGCCCACGTGCTCGAGCGACATGATGCCCAGGTGAGCGTCATCGCTCTTGGGCATGGTGTTCGCTACCCATTTGATTGTCTCGGCCATGCTTTGCATTCTCCTTTGCCGATCCTTTGTAAGGCCCCGCAGATACGCGCATCGCCGGTTCCGGACCGCTCCGTCCGGTGGCTCAACTTTTATCAGGCGGCCAAACAAAAAGTTTTGCTGAGAAAGTTTTATCACATGTGAGAGAAAATTGTCCAGACTCTTTGTAGGGTTATGTGACCGGTAGAAAAGCGCCGCTAAACGGTATTATTGCGGGCGGATTGTACGGTGTGTCCATTTCTGTCAGGATAAACCTAACAAAAAGTTAGGAAGGAGCTTACGCGAATGACTCCTGCGCAGATTGAATTCTATAAGCGGCTCGCCCATGGGCTCGCTTTGCAGTTTGGCCCCAACTGCGAGATCGTGGTGCACGATCTGGAGGCCGACGACCTCGATCATTCCATCGTGGCGATCGAGAACGGCCACATCAGCGGACGCCGGCTGGGCGACGGCCCGAGCCATGTGGTGCTCGAGGCCTTAAACGACGATGCCGACAAGCTGCACGACCGTCCCCCCTACCTCACGAAGACCGAGGACGGCAAGCTGCTCAAGTCGAGCACGATCTTCATCCGCGACGAAGCGGGCTGGCCGTGCGGAATCCTGGCGATCAACTTCGACATCACGCTCATGACGGCGTTCTCGAACACGCTGGGGTCGCTCATCGGCACCGACGGCAGCGTCGCCGAGCCCGAGCCCATCACCAAGAACATCGGCGATTTGCTCGACGACCTGTTCCGCGAGTGCGAGCAGGTGGTCGGCAAGCCGGCGGCACTCATGACCAAGGAGGAGCGCGTGCGGGCGATCGGATACCTGGACCAGCGCGGCGCGTTTCTGATCCGCGAGTCGAGCCAGAAGGCCTGCGAGTTCTTCGGTATCTCTAAGTACAGCTTCTACAGCTACCTCGACGAAGCCAAAGCCGACGACTAAGTTCGAAGCGACAAGATGGTGCCGGGTACAAACTTGTCGCATCTCACGGCGATTTTCGATACCCCCGTTTGGGTCGGCTGGGGACGTGTTCGTTTCAACCCATGGCGGCTCGCTTTGGGTCGGTTGGGGACGTGTTCGCTTCATCCCATGGGTTGAA
>CASEEY010000221.1 GCA_949287055.1 uncultured Collinsella sp. | reverse complement strand
ACGTTGTGTCACGAAGCGCACAGACGGGCGACATCGAGATGTCCCAGCCCGTGCGCGGCGCGATGATGACGATGCGCTCGTTTCTCTTTGACAACCTCTACTCGCATGGCGACGCAAAGTGGGAGGAGCCCAAGGCCTACGCCATGCTCATGGAGCTCTTCGCATACTTTATCGAACATCTTGACGAGGTTCCGGACGAGTATCGCATCCATGACGATCCCCCTGACGTCCAGGTCGCTGACTTCGTCTCTGGCATGACGGACCGATACGCTGTCCGTCTTTACGAAAAGCTTAAGATCCCGCAGTCCTGGAAGCGTCGCTAGGGCACGTCCTTATCGCCAGCGCTTTAATTGGCTACGGCGAGCCTGTTGCGAACTGACTATATGCTTGGGTTTCTGGTGCCACTCATTTCCGGAAATGAGTTGGCCGTTGGGACTGCGGACAAAAAGTTGGACCCGATCGGGTCCGGACGGGAGGTCCGCATGTTCGACCGCGAGGACGTCGAGCTCGCCCTCGAGGCGCTCGCCCTGGGGTGGTCGGCCCGTGACGCCGGCGAGCTGGTGGGCGCGAGCCGCGAGACGGTGAGGAGGTGGGCCCTCGGGCGCGTCCCGCACGGCAGGGCGGCGCGGCGCCCGGGTAGAATCGGGGGCGGACGCACCCGGCGCGAGGAGGCCCCCGTGAACGAGTCCGAGAGGGCGGCCTACGAGGCCGCGATGACCGAGAACATGCTGCTCAGGGCGGTGTTGGACGACCTAAAAGCGGCAGGCTCCGACCCCCGTTCGATCTCGAGGAGGAGAAGGGTCGAGCTCGGCGAGAGATTGCGCGCGGCGACCGGCCTGCCCCTCCGAGAGATCACCCGTTTCTTGGGGATCTCGAGGAGCTCCTACGCCTACCACCGGGCCCGCCTCGGGCGTGACAGGTACGCCGCGCTGAGGCTCGAGGTGCGCGAGCTCTTCGAGTCGATGGGCGGCGGCCGCGGCTACCGGCCGGTCCACGCCGAGCTGCGCCGCCGCGGCACGCGGGTCTCGGAGAAGGTCGTGAGGCGCATCATGCGCGAGGAGGGCCTCACGGCCGCCAGGCGCCGGCGCGGGGCGTGGTCGAGCTACGCCGGCGAGCCCTCGCCCGCCCCGCCCAACCTGCTGCTGCGCGGCGACGGCACCCACATCCTCTCCGCCCCGGCCCCCAACCTGCTGTGGGTCACCGACATAACCGAGTTCCGCCTGCCCTCGGGCGAGAGGTGCTACCTGAGCCCCGTCCTCGACTGCTTCGACGGCCGCCCCGTGTCCTGGTCGGTGGGGCCGCGCCCGACGGCGGAGCTCGCCAACTCCAGCCTGCGGGCCGCCTGCGCGACGCTCGCGGACGGCGAGCGGCCGGTCGTCCACTCCGACCGCGGCGGCCACTACCGCTGGCCGGGGTGGCGGGCGGTGTGCGACGCCCACGGCCTGGTCAGGAGCATGTCGCGCAAGGGCAGGAGCTGCGACAACGCGCGCATGGAGGGCTTCTTCGGCACGCTCAAGGCCGAGCTGTGGCACCCGCGCGACTGGTCGGGGTGGTCGCCGGCCGACTTCATGGGCGAGCTCGACCGGTGGATGCGGTGGTTCCGCGAGGGCCGCATATCGCAGGCCCTGGGAGGCCGCATATCGCAGGCCCTGGGATGGCTCACGCCCGACGAGCACAGGCGCACGCTGGGCTACGTCGTGTAGGATGTACAAGAAAACGTCCGCAGTCCCGCGGAAAGCCCGTTTGTGGCACGAGCGGCGATTTTGCGCGGACGAGAGGCGGGCTTGGTCTAGCAAAACCTGACAGAACGCCCCCGTCCCCAACTGTCAGGCGGCGCGGCGCCCTGTCGGGCGCTATGACAGCCAGTTCTGACGCCGGTGTGCGTTGCCCGGTTGCGGGTGCCCCTCCAGACAATTGCCGTATAATGAAGCCCGTATGTGAAACGCGACGAAAGGGCGCACATGTCCGCATCAGTGCTCGTGGGTACTCAGTGGGGCGACGAGGGCAAGGGCAAGGTCACCGATCTCATCTCTGGCGACTTTGACGTGGTCTGCCGCTACGCCGGCGGTGCGAACGCCGGCCACACCGTCATCGCCAACGGCAAGAAGCTGGCGCTGCACCAGGTTCCCTCC
>CASEEY010000220.1:740-2551 GCA_949287055.1 uncultured Collinsella sp. | reverse complement strand
CGTCTTGAACGAGAAAACCTGAATCATGACCGACGCGGCCTCCATGACGAACACTCCGCCTATTATAACCAGAGTGAGCGGCTGCTGCGCCATGAACGCGACTATACCTATCAGGCCGCCTATCGCGAGCGAACCGGTGTCGCCCATAAACACTTCGGCGGGCGGGGCGTTGTGCCACAGAAACGCCATAGACGCCCCTATCAGCGAACAGCAGACGACAGTCAGTTCGCCGCAACCGGGAATGTGGCTTAGGAACAGATAGTTCGCCGCAATCGCGTTTCCGGCCGCGTACGAAAACACCGCGTACGCAAGCGCGGTGGAAATCGTACAGCCTATTGCCAGGCCGTCAACCCCGTCCGTGAGGTTCACCGCGTTGCTTGAGCCCGCTATTACGAGAAACAAAAACGCCGCAAGCGCCAACAGAGGCATGCATTCGACTATCGGGTATTTCAAAAACGGAACGTACAGCGCGCGCATTTGGGGCCCGTAGTCGGAAAGCAAAAGTATGGCCAGCGCCGCGGCGGTTGTCGCGGTTATCGCGGCGCTCGCGGCGGGCGGGCTCGGGATTGGCGGCGCGGAGGGTGGAGTTCAGGACCTCGCCCTTGTAGATCCACACCTTGACGCCGATACGGCCGTAGGTGGTAGCGGCCTCAGCGAAGCCGTAGTCGATGTCGGCGCGCAGGGTCTGCAGGGGGATGGTGCCCTCGTGGTAGGACTCGCTCCGGGCGATTTCAGCGCCGCCCAGACGGCCGCCGCAGGAGACCTTGATGCCCTTGGCACCCAGGCGGGTGGCACGCTGCATGGCCTGCTTCATAGCGCGGCGGAAGCTGATACGCTTCTCCAGCTGGGCGGCGATGTTCTCAGCCACCAGCTGGGCGTTCAGGTCGGGGCTGCGGACCTCGACGATGTTCAGAGCCACGGGCTTGCCCAGCTTGGACTCGACCAGCTGGCGCAGCTTCTCGATCTCCTGGCCGCCCTTGCCGATGACGACGCCGGGACGGGAGCAGTGGATGTTGATCTTGACCTTGGCATTGTCTCTTTCGATTTCGATCTTGGCGATGCCGGCGGCATAGAGGGTGGACTTGAGGTACTTACGGATGTTGTAGTCCTCGACGATCAGATCACCGACTTTGTCGTTACGGGCATACCAACGAGAGTCCCAATCTTTGATCACGCCAACGCGCAATCCATGGGGATTAACTTTCTGTCCCATAGTTACCTCCTGCTTACGCCTTCTCGCTCACACCGATGGTGATGTGCGTAGTTCTCTTCAGAATCCGAGTGTATCTGCCCTGCGCTCTGGGCATACCGCGCTTGAGAACGGGGCCGGGGTTGGCGACAGCGGTAGAGACATAGAGCTTCTCAGCGTCCATGGCGTTGTTGTTCTCGGCGTTGGCGATGGCGCTTCTCAGGAGCTTGAGCACGGGCTCGGAAGCAGCCTTGGGGGTCTGCATCAGGTAGGCAGACGCGGTCTTGACGTCCTTACCGCGGATCAGGTCGCAGAGGATCTTGACCTTCCGGGGGGAGACGCGCAGGTATTTCAGATGAGCTTTCGCTTCCATGATCTTGCTTCCTCCTTATTTCGCGTTGGAGGTCTTGCTGCCGGAGTGACCTCTGAAGGTTCTGGTGGGGACGAACTCGCCGAGCTTGTGGCCGACCATATCTTCCGTCACATAGACCGGCACATGGCGGCGGCCGTCGTGCACCGCGATGGTGTGACCGACGAAGGAGGGGAAAATGGTGGAAGCTCTGGACCAGGTTTTCAGAACTTTCTTCTCGTTCTTCTTATTGAGCTCGTCGACGCGCTTGAG
>CASEEY010000220.1:0-703 GCA_949287055.1 uncultured Collinsella sp. | reverse complement strand
TTTCTTAATGCTTCTGCTCATGTCATATCCTCCTTACTTGCTGTTGCGGCGCTTGACGATGAACTTGTTGGTGGGGTTCTTCGTCTTGCGGGTCTTCAGGCCCATGGCGGGCTTGCCCCAAGGAGTGACAGGGCCGGGACGACCGACAGGGCTCTTGCCCTCGCCGCCGCCGTGGGGGTGGTCATTGGGGTTCATGACGGAGCCGCGGACCGTGGGACGGATGCCCATGTGGCGCTTGCGGCCGGCCTTGCCGATGTGGACGTTCTCGTGATCGAGGTTGCCCACCTGGCCGATAACGGCCATGCAGTTGGTGCGGATATACCGGACCTCGCCGCTGGGCAGACGGACCTGGGCGAGATCGCCCTCCTTGGCCATCAGCTGGGCGGCAGCGCCGGCGGAGCGGACCAGCTGAGCGCCGCGGCCGGGGTTGAGCTCGATGTTGTGGATCACGGTACCAACGGGGATGTTGGCGATGGGCAGGCAGTTGCCGGGCTTGATATCGGCAGCGGCGGAGGAGACGATGACGTCGCCGGCCTTGATGCCCACGGGAGCCAGGATGTAGCGGAGCTCGCCATCCTCATACTTCACCAGGGCGATATAGGCGCTGCGGTTGGGATCGTACTCGATGCGCTGCACGGTGGCGGGCATCTCGAACTTGTCGCGCTTGAAGTCGATGATGCGGTACTTGCGCTTGTTGCCGCCG
>CASEEY010000219.1 GCA_949287055.1 uncultured Collinsella sp. | reverse complement strand
CGCGCCTCGCGCGACATGCAGGCGCGGCGACGGTATCAGGCCCTTACGGCACTGTTCGACCGTGATGGCATATATGTTCGCGACCTCTTGCTCGGGGAGGTGGACGCTCATGACCCGCGGCTCTTCTGAGCATACGTCTTCCCGTGCTTATGACGTGCTCTACCTTGAGGATGCCATGGCATGCCTGGGATGCTTCTTCGACTATGCGATCAACGATTACGGCGCTGAGGGGCGCGAGGTTGCCACGCTGTTTGCCGTCAGCACGCTTGCGCGCCAGTTTGAGACGGGCGCGCCGTGGGTGGTGTCGGGGCGTTCGGGCATCGAGTTATTTTGGGATATGAGTCTCGAACTTGGATATGACGATGGGCGGCGCGCGCCCAAGCCTGCGGTGTGCGCGGGGCGGACGCCAGAGTACTGGGCAGGGTGGGTTGCTGCCTATATCCAGTGGCGATTCTCGCTGACGTTTACGCAGGTGTTCGACGTGTTGCCATTCGACGTGCTGGCGGGACTATACCACCCGTGGCACGAGGCATCCGAGGAACGCATGGCACAGCTGTTCGCCGAGCGCATGGCCGATCGCCGGGTCCCGACGAACCTCGCGCGGCTTCGCTGTGCGTGTGGCTATACGCAGCGCGAGCTGGCGGAGCTCTCCGGCGTGTCGCTAAGGTCGATTCAGATGTACGAGCAGCGTAACAAGGACATCAATCGTGCCCAGGCGGCGTCGATGGAGCGGCTTGCGCACGTGTTGCGTTGCCGCTTGGAGGATCTGCTCGAGCCGGTCGTTACCGTCGCGTAGGCGTAACGTCCTGCAGGTGCGCACTTCAGCGCGCCTGCGGGACGTTTTTTCATAGCAGCTTGCCGCCCCGCGTCTCCGTTGGGCGGATGCCGGCGCACGTCGCGTCCAGAGGGCTACAATGGGTTTCATCCGTATCGTCCCGCCCAGGCCATCCGAAAGGAAGCTGCACCATGCCTGCCCCATCCACGTCCCGCATCAAGCTCATCATGACCGACATCGACGGCACGGTGATGCCCAAGGGCGCCCCTTCCGTGTCCGCGCGCACGGTGGCGGCGTTTCATGCGGCGCTCGATGCGGGGATGGTCGTGGGCCCTGCGAGCGGGCGCGGGCGCGTGCAGATCGCGCCGTTCTTCCGCGGCGACGAGGCGTGCTGCGCCACGGCGATCGCCACCAACGGCCTTGAGGTCTACTGCGCAGGCGAGAAGATCTGCGAGCAACTGCTGCCTGCCGATTGCCTGCGCGAGGCGTTTGACGTCGTGAGCGAGGCGCCGGGCGCGGGCATGCTCGTGTTCGACGGCGCCACGCCCTACCTCGTCGCCGGCGACCGCGAGGTGCTGGCGAACATCTCGGCTCCGTATGCCAAGGCGGCGCTTCCGGCGGACGGCCTGCCCGATGCGCCGGTGCTTAAGGCGAATATCTTTGTGGACGAGGACCGCGCCGGCACCGAGGCCTTCGTCGATATGCTTAACGAGCAGGTCGACGGCCTTGATTTCGATGTCCCCATGCCGGGCTTCACCAACATCATGCCCGTGGGCTGGAACAAGGGCAGCGCCCTGCGCGTGCTCTGCAAGCACCTGGGCGTCTCGGCCGACGAGGTCGTGGTGTTTGGCGACGCGGGCAACGACCTGACGATGTTCGAGGTCGCGGGTCATCCCGTCGCGGTGGGCAACGCCTCGCCGGATGCGGCGGAGGCGGCGCGCTGGCACATCGGCCGCTGCGAGGACGACGCGGTGGCCGCGGCCATCGAGGCGCTGGCGGCGGGGGAGTGGCCGTTTACGGCGTAGTGCGACGGGCGCGACGGGCGTGCGGTGGCACCACGCGGGCGGGTTTGCGTACGGCGGCGGATGGAAGCCGCGGCGGATAGGCTCGCGGCTGCGGGCTGGCGATCGGTTGGAAATCGATTGCGCGCGACGGCGGATAGCGGTTTCAGCCGGTTGCCTGTTACTCCTTGAGCGGAGCGAGGCCGACGGCGTAGAGCACGCCGAGGCCGACGATCAGTAGCGGTGCCATCGAGGCGCTGTAGACCACGATGACGGTGGGCAGGGCGAGCCCCTCGTCGACGCCGAGCGAGATGACCGGCACGACCGCCGCTACGAACAGGGCGAGCGTGAGCGTGGCCGGGATGAAGCAGCCCGATTTGATGGTACTCGTCACATGCGTCTTCTTCAGGTAGACGAACAGCAAGCCGCCCACTGCGCCGATGGCGTACCCGGGCCAGATCCCTTCCAGACCCATGGCAGCCGCAGCGGAAATCCCGGCGGTAACGCCTCCGGAGATACCGGTGCAGATGATGATAGCCGGCTCCACAAAGATCACTGCCACAATAGCCAGGATCAGAGCGATCGCCAGAACGATCACCAGCGGCAGCGTGCTCTGAGGATCTGCGATCTGCACCCCCATTCCCAGGCAGACGCAGAATACCACACAGAATACTCCAAATTTATACAGGAAAAACGACAATGCAGCCAGCACCGCCCCGCAGGCAAACACTACGATGGCGAAGGTAAGGCCGGAAATCCCGGCGGTCCAGGCAACTCCAATACCGATCAGCGCTCCCATCAAAAAGCCCACCAGCGCCGCCTGGAGCCGGATCAGCTTCAGACCAAAGAAACAGATCAGAAGTCCCACGATCCCTGTCACGATCAACCCTTCCAGGGTGGGCTGCGCCCCTATCTGCTCCGCGATCTCCCGCGCGTTCCCCGAAGCCTCTGTTATCATGCTGCTTCCACTGCTTAATACCTGCTCCATATCTTTTGTCT
>CASEEY010000218.1 GCA_949287055.1 uncultured Collinsella sp. | reverse complement strand
AGGGGGATGCAGACGAGAAGCGACGCCGCGACGGTGACGGCGAGCGACGGAAGAACATCCAACACGAGGAGCGTCGGTGTCGATACCGGCAGATGGTCGCGCATGAAGCGGTTGCTCATATCGTCGGCGAATGTTCGGGCGATCGCGCGTGGAAGCTGAGAGCAGGAGAGCGCGAACAGCAGCCATGAGGCGGTGCCGAGGATGCGCCCGCCCGTTGCCCCTCCGAGCATGCCGGACGCGGCGCTCATCTCGGCAAGAGAGCCGGAGAGCAATGCGACGCCCATCGGTGCCAGGACAGCTCCCGTTCCCAGCAGCTGCGGCAGCATGTCGTATCTGCGAACGAGTGAGATGGCGGAACGTGCAAGGACCGTCGTCGTTCCCCGGGCGTGCGGCATGTGGCCGACAGGTCGCCGCCGCGCCGCGCGACGGCTTTTCATCAGGGCTCGGTACAGCTTGGGGTTGTAGACCGCCATGCGGCGGACCGCATAGGCGGAGGCGTCGCCGGCATCGTATGTGAGCGCGCGGGAGGGAAGGGTGCGGGCGACGAGCGCGGCCGTCGCGACGAGCAGGAGCGTGCCTGCTGCAGCGGCGATGGGTGCGGATGTCCCGAGCTTGCCGACGATCAGCGCGTGGGCAATGCCGGTGAACCAGGGGAGGAGCGCGCCGGTCGTTACGACGAGCGCGATGCCAGCTGCGGCGATGGCGCAGACGAGGGTGAGGCGCCGTCTGCCCGCCATGCGCAGACGGATCTCGCCGACGATCCAGGCGAGGGTATAGGCCGCACCCGTCATCAGGCCTGCGGTTACCGCGTAGGGCAGGCAGGTTGCGAGGTCGGTTTGGATGTCGAGCGCCGTCGCGACGAAGACTGCGACGAGGTAGCCCGCAGCACCTCCCATGAGGCAGCGCGCGGCCATATGCGGTACGAGGTCGACGAGGTTCCAGCCGGCAAGCGCCACGGGCGTCTGCGCGAGCCAGGCGGCGTCGGGCGCGGAGATGGTCCAGGGTGCACGCCAGGCGGCGCGAACCGACCACAGGGCCGTCGCGCAGATGGGGAGCGTAAGGGCGGTGCCTGCCACGAGCGGTGCGATATCGGCGGTGATGGCCGCCATCTCAGGGCTGTCTTCCTGCGCGGATCCGGTGACGAGCCCCAATATCCACAGCCAGCACGCGAGAGCGCATCCGCAGACGATGATCGCCACGTAGAGCAGATAGATCCGTTCGCTCAGATCGCGCGTGTCATCCAAGTCGGCACCGGCCGCCCACAGCCAGAAGTTGGCAGAGGCGCGCAGGTGTTTGCGCTTGAGCCAAAGCATGGTGGAAAGCCCATCGAACATGATCGTCACCTACATGGATTTCCAAAACGCATCGTCGACGGAGCCGTCAAGACGTTTCAGCCTTCCGTCTTCGAGCGTGAGCATGCAGGTGGGCCGGAGCGCCTCAAGAGCATGGTGGCAGCTCATGATGATGGCGCAGCCGCAAGTGGCGGCGCGGGCGAGTTCCTCTTCGAGCACACGCGCGGAGGTGGGGTCGAGTGGGCCGGTGGGCTCGTCGAGCATCAAAAGATCGGGCTGGACGGCCAAAGCGAGCGTGCAGGCGAGCTTCTCGCGCATGCCCCGCGAGAAGCTCTGCGGATACTGGTCGCAAAATCGCGCGATGCCGAAGCGCTCGAGCAGGCGGTCGGCCTCGTCCCAACGCTCGTCATCCCAGTTGTTGGCTCGCCCCAACAATTCGACATGCTCGTATGCGGTGAGATCGTCGTAGAACGCGGGGACGTCCGCGACGAACGCCATGCGGCTTCGCTCGGCGGGTTTGGCGCGTTCGAGCGCGGTGCCGTTGAGCAGAATGGCGCCCTCGCGGAGCCGCTCCCAGCCGGCAAGACAGCGTAAGAGTGTTGATTTTCCCGCACCGTTCGCGCCGACAAGCAGCGCCACGTCGCCCGCGGTGAGCGAGAACGTCACCTGTTCCCAGATGTTGGCACGACCATAACCGAACGCGATGTCTCGAACATCGAGGATATCCATGGCGGGCCTTTCGCTTACCGCACCGTGAACACGTAGCTCACGGTGCCCTCGTCGAAGGTGGCTTTCGCGCAGTAGCGCCAGCCCGGCTCGATGGTGAGCGTAGCCGTGCTGTCGACGAGTGCTGCCTCGACTTGCTCGCTGGAAAGGGCTTCCGCGTCGATATCCGAAGGAGATCCGGCCTTCTCGGCAGCCGCCGCGATGTCGTCCTCGTTCCAGCGCGTGACCGACACCGAGCGGGCGGGGCGGTCGAGGGCAAGTGTCGCCTCGGTCGCACCGTCGATGCGTGCATCAGGGATGTCGTCGCGGGAGATCTGCGTGGGATGGGGGACGTCGGCAACGACGGTCTGCATCTGCCCATCCTCTTTAAAGCTCCAGGTGAAGCCGTTGGTGAGGGGCGCCAGCGAGACCGCTGCGAGATCGGTGGTGTAGTCGAGCGAGGCGCTTGCCGGCTG
>CASEEY010000217.1 GCA_949287055.1 uncultured Collinsella sp. | reverse complement strand
CGACGAGGTCGTTGGCGTTCTCGATGTGGAAGTCATACGCATACACCGTGTGACCGGCCTTCTGGACGTTGATGGACATGGGCTTGCCCATGATGCCCAAGCCGACGAATCCTACCTTCATATTGCTGTCCTTTCTCTCAAAATCTGCAACAGCCTGCCTATATTCTCACCTGTCGCCAGGTGGGAACCCCAATGGGGTACGGCGACATGTCGCCGCGGATGCGCGCTGGCGGGCACGGGCCCGCGGCGCGACTCGTCGTTATCTACCCAAAAGCAGGGCGCGTATCGCGTTCTCGCCCGCAATCGGAACAAGAACATCAGCGCGCGCGATGCTTTCGGCCAGCGTGATCGGACCGGTGGCGATGGAGAGCACCAGGTCGATGCCCGCCTCGTACACGCCGCCCAGATCGTCGGCACGGCCGCCGACGACCGCCACCACGGGGATACCGTGGCGCTTGGCGCGCTTGGCCACGCCGATCGGCGCCTTGCCGAACGCGGACTGCGAGTCCATGCGGCCCTCGCCGGTGATGACCAGATCGACGCCGTCCATGGCATCCTCGAGCCCGATGATGTCGAGCAGCGTCTCGATGCCGCGCTGGATGCGCGCACCGCAGAACGCCACGAGGGCGGCGCCCAGGCCACCGGCGGCACCGGAACCGGGCACGGCATCGACCGCGCGGCCCACGGTCGCGTTGAGGATCTCGGCGTAGCGGGCCATCACGGTCGCGTTGAGGATCTCGGCGTAGCGGGCCATCCAGCCGTCGAGCTTCGTCACGTCGTCGGCGGGAATGCCCTTCTGCGGACCGAACACGCACACGGCGCCGTCCGGGCCGGTCAGGGGATTGGTCACATCGGTGAGCGCGATGACCTCGATGCCCTCGAGCTTGTCGGTCATCCAGGGGATCTCCTCCCCTTCTGCGTTCAGGAAGCGAACGCCCAGGGCCTTGGCCATGCCGGCTCCGCCATCGCTGGTGGCCGAACCGCCCAAACCGATGAAGATGCGACGGGCCCCATGGTCGACAGCGTCCAGGATGACCTGCCCGACACCCCATGTCGACGCACGACGGGCGTTATCGCTGTTCTGCTCGATGAGCGTGATGCCGCTCGCCTCGGCCATCTCGAGGATCGCGGTGTCCTCGCCGATGAAGCCGTAGTGCGCGACGACGGTCTCGCCGAGCGGACCGGAGACCTCGACCTCGCGGATCTCGCCGTTCGTGGCGGACACGATGGCCTCGACGGTGCCCTCGCCGCCGTCGGCGATGGCGAACTTGCGGACCTCGCAGTTGGGGACCACGCGGTGGATGCCCTCCTCGAGCAGGTTCGCGATGCCCATGCTGGACACGGAGCCCTTGAACGAGTCGGATGCGATCAAAACGGAAAGCTTGTCCATGGAAACCTCCTCTCGATATCGCTAGTTGAGGTGGGTAGTGCTATCGGATCGGCGGCTGTTCTGTCGCCGCTCGATGTCGGGTGCGCGGGACGCCATATAGGCAGGGACACGTCCCGCGCGCACGGAAAGCGGGCCGGCCGATGCGAGCTGCGCGCGACCGGCCCCGGAAGAAAAGGGAGGCCTACTCGAGGTATCCACCGGCACGCATGGCGGCCTTCATACCCTCCATGACGGCACCCTCGGCGGACTCGGTGGGCAGCACCGACGGGCCGACGTTCATGCCCATGAGGTTGGCCATGTCCTTGGTGGCCGCCGGGAAGCTCGCCGCGTCCTGCGACAGGCGGATGGGGTTGAGCTTGGTCTGGTACTCGAGCGAGCCGGCGAGGTCGCCCTCGACGAACTTGTCGTAGATACCGCAGACGAGCTCGGGATACATGTTGGAGGTGGAACAGACCGCGCCCACGGCGCCGCAGCACAGGCCGGGGAACACCACGGTGTCCTTGCCGGCGAACACCGCGAAGTCGATGTCGGCGGTCAGGCGAATGAGCTCCTGGAGGTTGGTGATGTCACCCGAGGAGTCCTTGATGCCCACGATGTTCTCGCAGTCGTGTGCAAGACGGCTGATGGTGTTGCGCGTCATGGCATAGCCGGCGCGGCCGGGGTTGCTGTAGATAAGCATCATCGTGTCGGGGATGGCCTCGGCGACCGCCTTGAAGTGGTGGTAGTTGGCCTCCTCGGTGGGATGGATGAACATCGGGGTGAGGACGGACACGGCGTCCACGCCCAGGGCGGCGGCGCGCTTGGCGAGCGCGACGGCCTTGGAGGTGCGGATGTGGCCCACACCGAAGAAAACGGGGACGCGGCCGGCGGCGACCTCGAGGATCGACTTGGTGGCCTCGATCATCTCGTCGTCGTCGAACATGTAGAACTCGGAGTTGGAACCGAACGCCAGGATGCCGTCGACACCGTGCTCGATCACGTAGTCGACCTGCTCGCGCAGGCGCGCGTCGTCGATCTTGCCGTCATAGGCGTCGGTCACCGGGGTGACGATGGGCACCACGATGCCCTTCAGGCGCTCGACATCGAACTTTGCCATACTGTGCTCCTTACCGTGCATATCAAAATGCGCTGCACATTATTGTTATATGCCGCCCTCGTTTATCTGCATACGTTCTGCGGAACGAGGGCGGCGCGTAATTCCTACTACATTAGTAGCTTGTGTACCATACGGCACGCCGCTCGTCGACTAGCGGACGAGGCAGGGGCGCTTGCCGTCGAACTTCCAGCCGGGGATGAGGTACTGCATGGCAATGGCGTCGTTGCGCGTACCGAGGTCGTTGTCCAGGTAGAGCTGGTGCGCCTTCATGAGCGCCTCGCGGTCGATCTCGATGCCGAGGCCGGGCACGTCGTAGGGCACCGCGATCTCGCCGCCCTCGATCTTGGGCGGGTTCTTGGTGAGGAACTGGCCGTCCTGCCAGATCCAGTGGGTGTCGCAGGCGTTGTAGAAGCCCGGC
>CASEEY010000216.1 GCA_949287055.1 uncultured Collinsella sp. | reverse complement strand
GCGCGTTTTTGGACGAGTATGTCGCCGCTCGGACGCTCGTGCTCGAGCTCGGCGTGGGGCAGGGCAACCGTGCCATCAAGGCGCCGCTCATGACATGGGTCGAGTCCACACCGCGCGCGACCTACGTCGTCGTGAACCGGGATGCGCCCGTTTTGCCCGCACTTCCCGATAGCCGGCTGCTCGGTATCCAGGGTGACCTGGATCCGGTTCTGCTCGCCTTGGCCATGCTGTGAAAGGATGCCTGATGAATCGGCTAATGGGACTGTACGCGCAGCATCTCGGTGCGGAGTGTGCGCAGGGTCAGGGGGACACGGCGTCTTACCGAGAGTCAATCGCCCGCGCGGCGGAGCTCATCTCGGACGCCGATGCGGTTGTGGCCGGTATCGGTTCGGGCATGTCGAGTGCCTGCGGATACGACCACTATCACACCATCCCCGCATTCGAGGAGGACGGGTCGCTCGCGCGCTTTCACCGAGCGCACGGCTTTTCCACGCTCATGGACGGGTTCTACCATCTGTACGCATCCAACGAAGAGCGCTGGGGATACCTCGCCGCCTATATCGACTGGATGGAATCCGTTCCGGTCGGCGAGCCGTATCGGCAGCTGCGCGGCATGCTCGAGGGACGGGAGTACTTCGTCCTCACCACGAATATCGACGGCCAGGTGCGTCGGTCCTTTCCCGAGGAACGCGTGTGGCTGTTCCAGGGTGATTGCGGTTGGCTGCAGTGCAGTCAACCCTGTTGCGACGAGCTGTGGCCGGTGGGGCAATTCGTCAAGCCGATGCTCGACGCCATGGGCGAGGACGGTACCTCTGTGCCCTCGGAGCTTCTGCCGCGCTGTCCGCAGTGCGGATGGCTCATGGCTCCCTGGGTGCGCGACGGGGGCTTTTTAGAGGGCGAGGTGTGGCACGACGGCAAGCGCCGCTACGAAGCGTTCGTGGAGAACGCGCTCGATAATGCAAGGCGCGTGCTGTTCTTGGAGCTCGGCGTGGGCGGCATGACGCCCGCCGTGATCGAAATCCCCTTCTGGCGTATGGTGCGCGCGAACCAAAACGCGTTCTACCTGCGCATCAATTTGGGAAAGGCGTCTGAGCCGCAACAGTTGGGTGAGCGATCGCTCACCATCGGTGGCGATATCGCGCGCGTGCTGGCTGATCTGACGAACGACATGAGGTGATGGCAATGAGCTTTTACGAGGATTTGGTCACACAGACCCAGATGAACTTCGAGCGCTACTACAGCGTGTATGCACAGGGAGGAGCGCCCTATGAGCTGGCGGGCCCTTCGGCGCTGTCCTACGGCGAGCAGATCGAGCGCCTCGTGCGCGAAATCGACGAGGCAGAATGCGTACTCGTGGGCGGCGCATCCGGACTTTCGGCGGCGGGCGGCGGCGACTTCTACTACGGGGACACAGCGTCTTTCCGGGAGCACTTCGGCAAATTCGCCAAGAAGTACGACATCAAGGGCGCATTCGACGGAAGCTTCCGCAAGTGGGAGACTCCGGAGGAGAAGTGGGCGTACCTCTCGACGTTCCTCCACACCACGCAGGAGGCCCCGGTGCGTACGCCCTACCTCGACCTCGACGCACTGCTTTCCGGCAAGGACTTCTTCGTGCTCACCACCAACCAGGACACGCAGTTCGTGAAGCTCTACCCGGAGGAGAAGGTGTCTGAGATCCAAGGCGACCATCGCTTCTTCCAGTGCGCGCGTTGCTGCACGGATGACACGTGGGACGCGGTGGAGCCGGTGCGACAGATGATTGAGGCGCAAGGCGACGACACGCGCATTCCCACCGAGCTCATCCCGCGCTGTCCGCACTGCGGCGGCGAGGCGTTCCCTTGGGTGCGCGGCTACGGAAACTTCCTGCAGGGCAAGAAGTACGAGGATGAGTACCGCAAGGTCTCTGACTGGCTTGCCGCGCACACCGATCGTCGCCTGCTTCTTCTCGAGCTGGGCGTCGGCCGCATCACGCCCATGTTCATCCAGGAGCCGTTCTGGAACCTCACGCTCTCGCTACCGCATGCGCGAGCTGGGCGTCGGCCGCATCACGCCCATGTTCATCCAGGAGCCGTTCTGGAACCTCACGCTCTCGCTACCGCATGCGCGCTACGTTGCCGTGAACGATCGCTACGACCTGCTGCCGGCACAAATCGCCGATCGCGGTATGGTCATCGTGGCCGACATCGCGCGCGTGCTCGCAGATGCTTGCGCGGCGGCGCATCGCCATGAGGCGCCTGAAGGGCAGCTCGGCTCGCGGGTGAATGTTTGCTAGCAGTTGCCGGTGAAGACATGCTCGAGATGCCGCCGAGCGACGTCTGCGAGGTGGTAGACCGTGCCGACGGGCGTCGGTCCGCGATCGGTCAGGTGCCAGCGCGGGAAGAACCGTGTGATGTGGAATGTGATGGACCTGCGCCCGCGTCCCTCGTCGAGGCTCGCGAGCCAACGCGCCGCGGCATCGATCTCGTCGTCCGTGTCGTTCATGTCGGGCACGATGAGCGTGGTGACCT
>CASEEY010000215.1 GCA_949287055.1 uncultured Collinsella sp. | reverse complement strand
ATGGCCTGGCTGGCGTCCTCGCAGATGCCGAGGTTCTTGGCGATGGCGACGGCGGTGTCGATGTGGTCGCCGGTGATCATGACAGGACGGATGCCAGCGCCCTTGGCCTCGACGATAGCCGGGGCAACCTCGGGACGCTCGGGGTCGATCATGCCGGAGAGGCCCACGAAGGTGAGGTCGTGCTCGAGCGCCTCAGGGCTGCAGTCGGCGGGCTGCGCGTCGTGCAGGCGGATGGCGGAGGCGAGCACGCGGAGCGCCTGGTTGGCCATGTCCTTGTTGGCAGCCATGATCTTCTCGCGGCGCTCGTCGGTCAGCGGCTCGACGGAGCCGTCGGCGTTCATGACGGTGGTGCAGCGGCCGAGCACGACGTCGGGGCCGCCCTTGGTGTACTGCTCGAAGGTGCCCTCGGGGGTCTTGACCACGACGGACATCATCTTGCGGCCGGAGTCGAACGGGGCCTCGCCCACGCGCGGGTACTTCTCGGCGTTGCCGCCCTCGTAGAAGCCGAGCTTGGCGGCGTCGTTGACGAGCGCGCACTCGGTGGGCTCGCCCACGGACTCGCCAGCCTCCGGATCCCACTTGGCGTCGGAGCACAGCGCCATGGCGCGCACATGCAGGGCATCGGGGCCCTCGACCTCGTGCTTGACGACCGTCATCTTGTTCTGGGTGAGGGTACCGGTCTTATCCGAGCAGATGATCTGGGTGCAGCCGAGGGTCTCGACGGCGGTCATCTTACGGATGATGGCCTGACGCTTGGACATCTTGGTGACGCCCATGGACAGCACGATGGTGACGACGGCGACGAGGCCCTCAGGGATGGCGGCGACGGCGAGCGACACGGCGACCATGAAGGTGTCGAGGATCATCTCGGGGTTGGACCCGAGCTCACCGCCGTGGCGGATGAGGTCGACGGCGAAGATGACCACGCAGATGCCGAGCACGAGCTTGGTCAGGATACCGGAGAGCTCGTTCAGCTTGATCTGCAGCGGCGTGAGCTCCTTCTTGGCGGTGGTCAGCGCGTCGGCGATCTTGCCCATCTCGGTCTTCATGCCGGTGGCGACCACGACGGCGGTGCCGCGGCCGTACACGACGGTGGAGCCCATGTAGCACATGTTCTTGCGGTCGCCCAGCGGCACGTCGTCGGTGCCCTCGGCGAGCTCAATGGCGTTGACATGCTTCTCGACGGGGACGGACTCGCCGGTGAGGGCGGCCTCCTCGATCTTCATGGACGCGCTCTCCAGGATGCGGCAGTCAGCGGGCACGGAGTCGCCGGCCTCGAGCAGGACGATGTCGCCCGGCACGAGCTCGGCGCTCGGAAGATGCATCATCTTGCCGTCGCGGATGACCTTGGACTGCGCGGCGCTCATCTCCTGCAGCGCCGCGAGCGCCTGCTCGGACTTGGCCTCCTGGACCACGCCGAGCACGGAGTTGATGATGACGACGGCCATGATGATGACGACGTCGGCCCACTCGGACTCGCCCTGGATCATGCCGGTCACGGCCGAGATGACCGCAGCCACGATAAGCATGATGACCATGGGGTCGGCCATCTGCTCGAAGAAGCGCTTCCACAGCGGAGTCTTCTCTTCCTCATCGAGCTTGTTCGGGCCAAATTCCGCCAAGCGCTGCTGAGCCGCGCTGGCGGAAAGACCGGTCTCGGCGTTCGAGGACTGTTCCTCGAGCACCTCCTCGGCCGAAGCCAAGTATTCTTTTTGCATACTTTCGCTTCCTCCTCCTGGGGTTTGTACCAACCAACAGGTTGATGCCCGATCATAATTCCCCAGGAGCGGGGCAAGGGCTCATCAAGGCTGCCATGTCAGCTGGCGTCTTGCATGTCTGCAATAGTACCCTATAACGACGCTACTAAGCATATTTGTTCGTGTTCTTTTGCACTATGTTACAAATCGTGGGAAAACGGTCACCTGAGCGCGCGCCAGATGTGCTGCAGACCATTGGCGACAAGTTGGCGCTAGGTTCAATCCTGTCGTCCTGCGGGAGCCCCGGGTTAAAACACCCTAGGGATTATTTTACATGGCATGTGTTTTTACACATGCCATGTAAAATAATCCCTAGGGTGTTTTAACCCGGGG
>CASEEY010000214.1 GCA_949287055.1 uncultured Collinsella sp. | reverse complement strand
TGAATGGGTTGGAAGGAACACGTCCCCAACCAACCCCCAACCAACCCCACTCGCTACAGGACGACGCCCACGATGAGCTCGATGAGACGGCTGATGGGCATGCCGCTCGGCGTCGCCATCCACGCGCTGATGGCGCCGAGCAGGCCGGACAGATAAAACTCACGCACGATTGCCTGCTCGGATGCGGAAAGATCGGCATCGCGGATGATGAAGCGGTCGAGCAGCGGCGCGATGATCTGCTTCAAGCGCTCGCCAAACGACGGGTCGCCGGCGATCAGCCGCGGCATGTAGCCGTCGAAACGCTGCGCCAGCCCCACGATGAACCCCATGTGGTTGGAGAAGTCGAGCGTGTCGCCAGCGAGCAGGCGGTTGTCGACGAGCGCGCGAACCTGTGACAAGATCTCGTCCTCAAGCTGCTCGAACAGGTCGTATACGTCGCGAAAGTACAGGTAGAAAGTCGCACGGTTGTAGCCGGCGCGCTCGGTTATCTCGCGCACGGTGATCTTCTCGATGGGACGGTCCAGATACAGCTCCCAAAACGCCTGGGTCAGGTTGGCGCGCGTCTGCTCGGTGACCTGCGGTTGCTTTTTCATCGGCTGCCCCTCTCGTGCCAAGGTGCACCAGGATCGGACACGCCGCCCGCAGCCCGTTCGCGCCGTCACTCGACAATTCCGGCGCCGGTGTCGAGCGGACCTCGTCGACTCTGTCCGCTTTCACTATACTGCCTATTAGACAACACGATGTCGAGTAATGTGGGGAGCATTGACCCTCATGGCATATATCGAGTTCACGAATGTCCTCAAGGTCTACGGTCAGGGTGAAGCCGAGATCCACGCGCTGGACGGCGCAACCTTCGCCGTCGAGCGCGGCGAGCTCGCCGTGATCCTGGGCGCCTCGGGCGCGGGCAAGACGACCGCCCTGAACATCCTGGGCGGCATGGACACCGCCACCTCCGGCACGGTGCGCGTCGACGGACGTGACATCTCGGGCGCGAGCAACGCCGAACTCGTCGAATACCGTCGCGCCGACGTCGGTTTCGTCTTCCAGTTCTACAACCTCGTACCCAACCTCACCGCCCTGGAGAACGTCGAGCTCGCGGCCCAGATCTGCCCCGACTCGCTCGACGCCGCGGACACCCTGCGCAACGTCGGGCTCGGTGAGCGCATGGACAACTTCCCCGCCCAGCTCTCCGGCGGCGAGCAGCAGCGCGTGGCCATCGCCCGCGCGCTCGCCAAGAACCCCAAGCTGCTGCTGTGCGACGAGCCCACCGGCGCCCTCGACTACCAGACGGGCAAGCAGATCCTCCAGCTGCTGCAGGACACCTGCCGCCGCGACGGCATCACGGTCATCATCATCACCCACAACTCGGCGCTCGCGCCCATGGCCGATCGCCTCATCCGCTTCAAAAGCGGCCGCGTCACCGAGATGAGCCTGAACCCCGCGCCCACGCCGATCGCCGATATCGAGTGGTAGGACGGTAGGCACATGGCGTCAGCGTATCGATCGGACATAGCGCGCACCGTGCGCAACAACCTCAAGCGATTCGTATCGATCGCCGTTATCTGCGCGCTCGGCGTGGCCATGTTCTGCGGTCTGCGCGCCTCGTGCCAGGACCTGCGCGACGCCGCCGACGCGTTTTTCGACGAGCAGAACCTGTTTGACGTGCAGGTGCTCTCGACCCTTGGCCTCGATGGCGACGACCTCGCGGCGCTTTCCGGCGTCGAGGGCGTCGAGGAGGTCGAGGGCGGCTGGAGCGAGTCGACCTACACCGACGTCGAGGGAGCGCGCGCGACCGTCGAGGTCAAAGCCCTGAGCGAGCGCGGCTTCAACGAGCCGTACGTCGTGGAGGGCACGCTGCCCGAACGCGCGGGCGAGGTCGCCGTCACGCAGAAGTTCGTCGATGCGAGCGGCCTGAAGATAGGCGACACCGTCGAGATCGCCGAGGCGGAAGACGAGGAGGAAGCCGTCTTCGAGCGGCGCCCCTACACCATCACCGCCATCGTGATCGACGCCGCCGACGTATCGAACCCCGAGCTTTCGTTCCGCTCGAGCTCGTCTTCCGACTACACCTTCCTCGTCACCGCCGATGACGTCATCTCCGATG
>CASEEY010000213.1 GCA_949287055.1 uncultured Collinsella sp. | reverse complement strand
CGTTCGGCACCGAGCATGTGCCCGTGTCCCAGATCGAGGTGGCGGTCCAACAGGTGTTCGACCTGCGTCCGGGCGCGATCATCCGCGACCTCGACCTGCGTCGTCCCATCTTCGAGAAGACCGCCGCATACGGCCATTTCGGTCGCGAGGATCCCGATTTCACCTGGGAGCGCTGCGACCGCGTCGACGAGCTACGCGCCGCCTGCGGGCTGGCGTAAGCGGTCCCACTTGAGGGTCCGCGTCGCGCGGGACGCGCGCCGTCACAGCGTTGCCGTCCCGCGCACGACCGCGGGCCGTTTCATTGCCGGATAAGCTGAGGGAGGGGGAGAGCCTTGGGCGCCTCGACGGACAAACATGTGTGCGACGACGCGCCGCGCCGCGCGATGTACGCCGCCGTGGTCGTGGACATTCCCGCACGCGCTCTCTCCGAACCGTTCGCATACGCCGTCCCTGCGTACCTTGCCGACGATATGGCAATCGGGTGCGCGGTATTGGTCGCCTTCGGGCATCGTCCCGCACTCGGATACGTTGTCGCCCTTGCGCCCGTCGTGTCCGAGCTTCCCGGCGCCGCCGATTTGGACGAGGCGCGCGTGCGTCCCATCGAGGCGATTCTCTCGCCGCCCGCGTGCTCCGAGCTCGCCGGGCCGGTGTCGTTTTGGATCAGTCGCGAGTACGTCGCGCCCTTGTCGGAGTGCTTGCGCCTGTTTTTACCCCCGGGAGGCACGCCGCGTCTTCGCAAGGGCGACGATGGCTCGTACCAGCTTGAGCGCCCTGCAGTGCCCGAGATTCACGAGCGCGTCGTCTCGTTGCTGCCCGAGGCGGCCGACTATGAGCCGCCCGCGCGCGCCACGCGTCAGCGTCAGCTCATGGAAGCCTTGTCCTGCGGACCGGTGACGACGCGCGAGCTCAATCTGCTCTATACCGACATGTCGCCGGCCATTCGCGCCCTGGAGCGTCGCGGCGTCGTGCGCGTCGATGAGCGTCGTGCCTGGCGCGGCTGCGACGACGGCACCACGCTGTCGTCGGCGCGCGCCGCCGCCCCTGCGCACCTCACGAGCGGCCAGCGCGAGGCGCTTGCTGCCATCGAGGGCGCAATCGATGCACATGCGGGCGACGTCATCGTCGTCGACG
Source organism: uncultured Collinsella sp. (assembly GCA_949287055.1). Classification (GTDB taxonomy): domain Bacteria; phylum Actinomycetota; class Coriobacteriia; order Coriobacteriales; family Coriobacteriaceae; genus Collinsella. The sequence continues at coordinate 1,024 of CASEEY010000213.1, read as the reverse complement.
GCGTGACGGGATCGGGCAAGACCGAGGTCTACCTGTCCGCGATCGACCGCGTGCTCGCACGTGGCAAGAGCGCCTGCGTGCTCGTGCCCGAGATCTCGCTCACCGCGCAGACCGTCGGCCGCTTCCGCTCGCGATTCGGTGGCACGGTGGCGGTCTTTCACTCCCGTCTGTCTGCCGGCGAGCGTCTTGACCAGTGGGATATGGTGCGCACCGGGGCCGCGCGCGTCGTGGTGGGCGCCCGCTCGGCGCTGTTCTGCCCGCTTGCAAACCTAGGCCTCATCGTCATCGACGAGGAGCACGAGCAGTCCTATAAGCAGGGTTCCAGCCCGCGCTACCATGCGCGCGAGGTCGCGGCCCACATGGCGCGCATCGGTGGTTTCCCCCTTGTGCTGGGCTCCGCCACCCCGTCTGCCGAGGCGCTCGCGCGCTGCCGCGCCGGCGCTCATCTGGGACAGACGTGGCGCCGCGTCGAGATGCCCGAGCGCCCCGGGGCGTCCCGTCTGCCCGAGATCGTCGTTGCGGACCTTCGTCGCGAGTTCTCGCAGGGCGCGCGCTCCATGTTCTCGCGTCCGCTCTACGATGCCCTCATGGAAGTCGTCCAGCGCCGTGAGAAGGCGGTCTTGCTGCATAACCGTCGCGGTTTCGCCCCCTTCCTCATGTGCCGCGAGTGCGGGTGCGTGCCCACCTGCGATCACTGCTCCACGGCGCTTACCTATCACGAGCGAACCCATACGCTGGAGTGCCATACCTGCGGCGCGGTCTATCACGTCAGGCCCTATCCGGCGCCCGGCAGCGCATGCCCTCGCTGCGGGAGCCGCTATCTGGCCAAGATGGGCATGGGGACCCAGCAGATCGAGGACGCACTGGTCGCGATGCTGCCGGACGACGTCGAGGTGATCCGCATGGATGCGGATTCCACGCGCGGCAAGGACGCCCACAAGCGCCTGCTCGAGCAGTTCGACGCCGCGGAATGCGCCGTCCTGCTGGGCACGCAGATGATCGCCAAGGGTCTCGACTTTCCCGA
>CASEEY010000212.1 GCA_949287055.1 uncultured Collinsella sp. | reverse complement strand
CTCGAAGACAGGCTTGACGGCCACATCCACCTCCGACTTGGGCGCATTGCGGTCGCGGAATCGCACGATGCGCAGTTGTTTCCGCAAACGCCCCGTACGCACGGGAACACGCCCCTTTGCCGTACGGAGCATCGGCTGTGCCGAGGTGCGCAGCGCCGTAAGCAGCATACGCTTCTGCATGTTGTTGGGCAACTGGTCCATGATGCGCTTGGCTTCGACGTAACCGTCAACTTTCAGTGTCAGCATCGCTCTTCCTGCATTTGATGTGAAGTCGCCAGCGGCGGCCCTCGGCATGAATGGAGGTGATGTGTCGCAGTATTCCATCGTCGCGGACAACCATGTCGGGACGCAGATCCGGTATCCATCGGATTGTATAGACCACCTCGTTTTCGTGAACGATGCGGCCCGCATAGAGGTTTTCGCGGCCACCGGCTTCGGTATATTGTGCGTAGCAGACGGCCACGCTCCGCAGACGTTGCGTGCGGTCGTTGTAGGCATCGCGCTCCTCGCCGGTCATGGTATAGGGCTCCTCGAACGATCCGATACGGACCATGCGCATGCCGTCGACCGGAAACGATTCGCGCGCCGGTGCGGCTGTCTGGACATCCGCACGCGCAAGCTTCTTGGTACTCACAGCTCGAACCCGTTCGCAATCTGTTGGAATTCGGCAAGATACTTGTTCACGCCGTTGCTCTCATCGGCATAGATCGCCGACATGAATTCGTCCACATGCGCAGCGGGATCCTCGAAAGCCACGTTCAGGGTCCATGCGTTTCGTATCGTTCCCACATAGCCGCACAGGCACCGGAACATGCCAGTCAAGCTGCCTTGCTCATCGCGATACTGCGTGTGCTCCGGAATCTCGCTGAGCGGACGATCCCTGACTTCAAGATACTCGTTGAACAGGCGGACTTCGAGAGCTTCGCACTGCTTTTGGCGGGCGATGCGGGCATCGAGCGAGGCGTTCGTGCAATCGGTGTTGAACGCATCGACGCAGGCGTTCACCTCGGCAAGATACCCTTCGATCAGCTGCGCCTTGCCTACCAGAAACTCATAGAAGGCCTGCTCCTTGACGGGATCAGGCTCGGGATTGGGAGCGGGCTCATTCGATTGGCCCTCGTCGTCAACATCATCGGAGCCACCTTGCTGGCCGCCGCTTCCCGCACCCGGGTCCTGCTGGGACCCCTGTTCGTCATCGGGCCGCTCCGGTTTCGTCTGCCCCGATCCGGGCTTCTCGCCGGCGGCAGTCTGCGCGATGCTCAGCAGCGACATGCCGTTGAGCGAAATCGACGGTCGACGCGACGCCTCCGAGCCCGATGCCTCGGCATCGGATTCGACGGTCGCATCGTCCGTTCCCTTTCCGTCGGATTGCCCCCCAGGCCCGGCATCCTCCCAGCCCGTCGTCGCCCCATCGCCGCCCGCGATGGCCTCGAGCACCGAAAAGAGCAGGCTGTCGGATATGCCATGCTGGTTGGCCGCCACCAAGGAGGGGATGACCATGGTGTAGACCGCCGCACCGAACACGACGAGCGTAAACGAAAAAGCGACCAGCCCCATGAGGGCGGACGGCAACGCACCGCGTTTGAACCGACGGCGCACGATATTTGGTCTATTTTTCGGCATGGCGCTATCAATCTCATCGTCCCGACACCGACAAGATTGTAGCCCATCGTCAACGGCCGGCACCCGATGGCGCGCAGCGCGAGGAGGATCATTGGGGACGTGTTCGTTTCAACCCATCCCGCGACAAGAAGGTGCCGGGCGCAAGCTTGTCGGCTGTCGCCCCCTACAACGCGCGGCGGGCCTCGATGGCGCGGCCGAGCGTCAGCTCGTCGGCGTACTCCAGGTCGCCGCCCACCGGCAGGCCGCTCGCCAGCCGACTCACGGTCACGCCGAGCGGCTTGATGGTCCGCGCCAGGTAGCTCGCCGTCGTCTCGCCCTCGATGTTGGGGTTCGTGGCGATGATGACCTCCTGGATGTCTTCCGCGCCCAGGCGCGCGAGCAGCTCGCGCACATGGAGCTGCTCGGGGCCGATCTTATCGATCGGGCTGATCACGCCGCCGAGCACGTGGTACAGGCCACGGTAGCTGCCCGTGCGCTCGATCGCCGACACGTCACGCGGCTCGGAGACCACGCAGATGCGCGTATGGTCGCGCGAAGCGTCCTGGCAGATGGCGCACTCGTCCTCGGTCGCGTAGTTAAAGCACCGGCTGCAAAAA
>CASEEY010000211.1 GCA_949287055.1 uncultured Collinsella sp. | reverse complement strand
CCATATCTTCAAGCAGCTGATTGTTTTCTTGTAGGGCACCCTCCAGCCAAGCAATGCGCTCTTGCATCTTGAGCAGGGTAGGGTCCAAATCATTCGGGGCCATAGTAATGTCCTTGGTTGTTAGATCCGGCGCTCATCGTATCACAGTGGACTATAGGCAAAGGCGCTATTTCGCGCTAAAGTGAGAAGGCAGTTTTGTGCGAAGTGAGGGAGTAAATCATGAGTGCGCAGGAGCTGGTAGATATCGTTACCCGTGACGATGAGGTGATTAAGACTGTGCCGCGTCAGGTGATGCGGGCTGAGCATTTGCCGCATCGGGCATCGTACATTGTGGTGCTCGACGCGCGCGGCCGGGTGTTAGTGGAAGTGCGCACCTTAAGTAAGGACTATGCCCCAGGCCTGTTTGACGGCGTTGGCGCGCAGGTAGCCGACCTCGCCCCAGTATTCGATCTTGATATAGCGGCCGTCCTCGGTGGTTTCGAGGATGCGGACGGAGGTATCGGTGGGGACCTTGACGATGCGCTCGCCGCCGCCGGGCTCGGTCATGAGCCAGACGGTCTGGCGGATGAGGTTGGCGTCCTCGCGTGTGTCGAGTTCTCCCTCGACCATCGAGAGATACCCGCGCTTGACATATCCCTCCCTGCCGTCATGACGCACCTTCACCCAGGCGTCGCCCTCAAGCAGCACCTCGACCTCATCGCCAAGGGACAGCTTCTTCACCGATGCGGCGCTGTCCTTGCCCTCCTTGCGCATGCGCGCCCCGTCCATCGTAATCCAGGCGCTCGGATTGGGGAGTTCCGGCTCGTCAAAGATATTCTTCTGCAGCTCGTTGTACTCCGAGAACGACAGCGTGGTCCTGAGCGCGTTGCGCAGCGCGCGCTGCGACGGCTCGTTTGTAGAAACCTCGACCGTGGTGCCGGGGCAGGCATAATAGTAGAGCCACTTGGCGTCCTCCACATACAGGCGCACGCACCCGTGCGACACATTGTCGCCGAGGTTGTTGAACGCGCCGCGCTTGAGGGTGTTCACATCGCGCGAAGAGAACATGATGGAGTGAAAATAGATGTCCCCGACGATCTGCGTCCAATACCGGGCGTATTCATTCCCAAAGTTGGCGAACTTGCCGAAGCGCTCGCGCCCGCCGATCTTCCAGATGCCGGAGGGCGTGGGCGTGCCCTCATCCTCCGGGTCCTCCGGGTCAAGCTCGGTGCGGCCGGTGGTGCACAGGAAACGGCGGACGATACGGGTATACTCCCCCGCCTCGTCGCGCTCGTAAACGGTGACGATCTGGTTGCGCAGGTCGAGGAGAATATAGTACTTGTCCGGATCGGTGTTCTTCAGCTCATCGAGCGCCTTTGCCGGGCGCGGCACGGACAGAGCCGCAATCACGGCGAGAGCGCACAGCAGGCAGGAAAGCGCTCGCTTCATCCATTCTCTCCCATTCGACGGTTCTCGCTATGCAAACAGTATGCGCGGGCAGGGCGCTTCCTATCCCTGCCCGCTGATTCGCTCAGAAGATGCGGAACGCCATCAGGAAATGGCTCGGCCAGTAGGAGCCGCTCAGCACCGTGGAGGTGATGCGAACCGTGCCGGCGCCGGAGCTGGCATCGATCATCTTGCCGCTGCCGAGGTAGATGCCCACGTGTCCCGTCGCCATGGAGGTGTCGGAGAACACCAGGATATCTCCCCGCTTGATGTCGCTCATGCTCGTGATCTTCTTGTACTTGGTACAGCTGCGCCAGGCGACGGAGGTCATGTAACTCTGCTTCACGCCCGCCTGGTTCAGGCACCAGTACACAAAGCCGGAGCAGTCGAACGAGCTCGGACCCTTGGCGCCGCGCACGTACTTGCAGCCGAGCTTGCTCTCGGCCACATCGATGAGCCGCTCCACGCCGGAGGAGCTGCTCGACGAGCCGGATGACGAGCTGCCCGACGAGGACGAGCCGGACGACGAGCTGCCCGATGAGGACGAGCCGGACGACGAGCTGCCCGATGAGGACGAACCGGATGACGAGCTGCCCGACGAACTTGAGGACGCCGCCTTCTTGGCGCTGCTGGAATTGAGCGTTTTCAGCGTGACCGTGCCGACCTTGCCGTCGGCGCCGAGACTGTTGCGGCGCTGGAACGCCATGACGGCTTCCTGCGTGATCTCGCCAAAGTACCCGGTCGCATTGGCCGCGCGCATGTAGCCCAGTTCGGCCAGCCGCTTCTGGATGGCGGT
>CASEEY010000210.1 GCA_949287055.1 uncultured Collinsella sp. | reverse complement strand
ACTACCCCCGTGGTTTTTTTGTGCCTGGGGCCCCCCCGGTGGGTTCCCGTATCCAACAAAATCCCCAGGGTGAAATTACGCCCCACCTGCAAGAACCCTGTCACAGCCCCACGCCGCCGCACTGCTGCGTTAAGAATCTGCTGCGGAGCGCGACGTCGCGTCGGCGCGCATGCGGCGCGTGCCATAATGTGCGCGTTGTCGACAGGAAGGTGGAGAAATCCATGGCAGACGCGATGCTCAACGATGATGTCCTGCACGAGGAATGCGGCGTCTTCGGCGTGTGGGCCCCGGGACGCGATGTGGCGCGCATCACGTATTTCGGCCTTAAGGCCCTTCAGCACCGCGGTCAGGAATCCGCCGGTATCGCCGTCGGCGACGGCGGGACGGTCATGGTCCGCAAGGATCTTGGCCTGATCGACCAGGTGTTCTCCGATGCGGATTTAGCCTCGCTTCCCGGCCAGCTTGCCGTCGGCCACGTGCGCTACGGCACGGCGGGCGCCAAGAGCTGGGAGGCCGCGCAGCCGCATCTCTCCACGATCGGCGACGTCATCACCGCGCTCGCGCACAACGGGACCCTCGTCAACACCGATGAACTGCGCCGTCAGCTTATCGAGCTCGGCGTTCCCTTCCTGTCCAACTCGGACTCCGAGGTGGCCACCAAACTCATCGGCTATTTCACCCAGCGCTCGCATCACCTGCGCGAGGGTATCCGCAAGACCATGGAGCTCATCCGCGGCGGCTACGCCATGACGCTCATCAACGAGCAGGCGCTCTATGCGTTCCGTGATCCGCATGGCATCCGGCCCCTCGTGCTCGGCAAGATCCCGGCAGGCGATGGGTCAGATGGGGACGTGTTCCATCCAACCCATTCGGCGGCCGCGGCGGATGCGACCGATGCCGCTGGCTGGGTTGTCGCGTCAGAGACCTGTGCGCTCGACATCGTCGGTGCCCACTACGTGCGCGATATCCGACCCGGCGAGATCCTGCGCATCTCGGCCGACGGGCTCGTCTCGGAGCAGGGCGTCCCCGTGGCGCCGGAGAGCGCCGAGTGCATCTTCGAGCAGGTCTACTTTGCGCGCCCCGACTCCATCATGGGCGGTAAGTCTGTCTACGCGTGCCGCTACGACATGGGCCGCCGCCTGGCGATCGAGGCGCCCGTCGAAGCCGACATGGTCATCGGCGTGCCGGATTCGGGCATGCCGCCGGCCGAGGGCTACGCGCGCGAGAGCGGTATTCCGTTCGGCGAGGGCCTGATCAAGAACCGCTACGTTGCAAGGACGTTCATCCAACCCACGCAGGAGCTGCGCGCGATGGGCGTGCGCATGAAGCTCAACCCCTTGCGCGACAACATCGCCGGCAAGCGCCTGGTGGTGATCGACGACTCCATCGTCCGCGGCACGACGATGGTGCAGCTGGTCAAGATGTTGCGCGATGCGGGTGCGGCCGAGGTGCACGTGCGCATCAACTCGCCCGAGGTCGTGTGGCCCTGCTTTTATGGCATCGATACCGACGTGCAGGCGCAGCTCATCAGCGCCAATCGGTCGGTCGAGGAGATTCGCGCCTTTATCGGCGCCGACTCGCTGGCGTTTTTGTCCGTCCAGGGGCTGCTCGCCTGCGTTCCCGCCCTCGGCGTCCGCACGGAGGGGGAAGGCCCTGCGCGGGGCTACTGCACGGCGTGCTTTACCGGGGTCTACCCGGTGGCCATCCCCGAGAGCTTCGGTCGCGACAAGTTCATGTCCGGCTACGATCCCTGCAATCTGACTGAAAACCCCGTGCTTCCTCGCGACGTCGTGGTCGAGAAGCGCTTCGATCACAGCTGGGAGGCCGCGCACGAGGCGTAGCCTTTCGTACATGGGGGCGTGGCAGAGCCGGACGGCCCCTCTTTCGCCGCCCGGAACGCCCGCATTTCCGATACCCCCGTTTAGGGGACGGTTTTGCGTCGGGGTCCCGAGTAGGCCGAATTCGCACACCTCATCTACCTGCGGGTTTTACAGGGCGAGGGGGCCGTCTACCCGAAGGGTCCCTCCAAAACCGTCCCCTAAACGGGGGTAGTGCAAATGGGTCGGTTGGGGACGTGTTCCGTTCAACCCATTTTGCAGAAAAGCGCGCCGCCCCCTCTGCAAAAAACGGGGCCATGAGGCGCGGGCGAAGGAGGCCGGCAAATGGGTTGAACGTACCACGTCCCCAACCAACCCATTTCTGCACCGATCGACCCCCTTGGCATCGCGCAGCC
>CASEEY010000209.1 GCA_949287055.1 uncultured Collinsella sp. | reverse complement strand
CTACTCCGACGGCGCCGACCATCTCGCCTACGGCGAGGAGGGCGTCCTCACAGACCCCGCCTCCGACGCCCGCGAGTGGCTCTCCTGCCACCTGTACGCCGACGGCGAGCTCGTGTTCACCCTGGACGACGAACCCGAGGCGGGGCGGGCGCTGTGCATGAGCGGGCGGATGTGCGCGACGGCGCGATACCGGGCCATCGCCGCGCGGGCATGGAATGACGCCGAGGTCGGCGTGCTCAAGGCGACGTTTGCGGAGGACCTCTCCTCGCTCGACTTCGTGAACCTGAGCTACTGGTTCTACGGAGACGGCGAGCTCTCCGAGGTCGTCGGGCTCTCGAACCTGCCGGCGGTCCGCGAGATGCGCTATACGTTCGCGGGCTGCGACGGGCTCGTCACGCTCGACCTGTCAGGCTTTCCGACTGCGGAGCTGGAGGACATGTTCTACTGCTTCTCCGGCTGCGGGTCGCTCACGACGATCTGGGCTGACGCCGACTGGGCGCTGCCCGCTGGCTGCACAGGTTCGGGCGCCTTTTACGGCTGCGCGGCGCTCGTGGGCGGCGCGGGGACGACGTATTCGAGCTCGCGGATCTCGGCGACGTACATGAGGATCGACGGCGTGGGCGGCGCCGGGTACCTCACCGCGAAGAGCTCTTAACAAGCACCCCTCCGGCGCGTGCGGCGCTTGCGCCGCATGTGCCGGAGGGGTGGACGCGCCGCCGCAGGGGGCTCGGGACGAACCCGCCATGCGGGCGGCGCGAGGGGCGGGACGCCGCTGTCTCCTATTGGGCCTTCTTGATTCCGTAGGCAGCTATCAGCATTCCGGCCATCAGGAGCAGGTACTGCCAGCTTTTGCCCATCGCGGCATTCGCCTGCTCCATGGCGTCCTTGCGGATTTCCTTCTGTTCCCTAACAAACAGCTCACTCTGTTCCTGCGTGAGTCCATCGGCGTTAAGGCGCGCCTCGGTCTCGTCCGCCTGCAGGCTGATTATCTCCATGGCTCGCTTCGACGCCGCTGCTTCGGCATCGATGATCTTTGCCATCGCGTGTTGCGCAAGATCTCCCAGACTTCTTGGACTGGGGATTGGTGCGTTGCTTTGATCGTCTTCCAGGTACCACATTGCCGTCTCCTTACGTTCACATATTTTCGGATCCAGATTGACATGTCATCTAGTATAGGGCAACATAAGCCCTATAAACAAACAGGGCAAACGTTGCTGTTAAACTCATTGTAGACCGATGTGTAAGGAAGCGTTAGACGGAACGTTATTTGTTTTTCGACCCTATAGGAACGGAGGAGATATGGGCAGAGTTGAGACGAAGGTGCCGATCGACGGCTCATGGATGAAGCGTGTCATTGATTGGCGTGGAACGAGCCTCTACGCGCTTGGCAGGTCCAAGGAGAGCGGGGGAATCGGTTGGAACATCAGGACCATACGGCGCGCTGCTTCCGAGGGGGCTATCTCTCCGAAGCTCCTTGACGATCTCGCACGCGCCCTCAACGTTTCCCCAGATTACCTTGCTGGAAAGTATTGCCATACGCTCGAATACCCCATCATGGAGCTTGAAGGGGTTGAGGAATACTGGACTCAAAACTATCTCGACCCCGACCGCTTCCCTTACGACCCCGATGAGAGAGAACGCCCCGACGCCTATCAGCATCTCCTAGACACGCTTCGCGTTCACGGCGTGAGAGACGACGAGTATAAGAAGCTGGATATGCGTGACCGCTCCAGGCTGGAGGAGAAGATCGACCTAGCGGTTATGAACGTCCTCAAAGAGTGGTTCCCCGACTGCACGCGCAGCGCTGCAATCGACTACGAGGATGCCAGTGCATGGAGGGACGAGCAGGACGTCATCGAGGCTATGCTCGACTTCCTGGTGGAGAAGGGCTATGCCACCGTCTCCGACTAAACGAGCCAATCGGACGTAAACGCATCACGTTGTTGGGCGGCGAAGTTGCCGCCCTTTCTTTTGCGCTTTTGATAAGGCGCATCCTCCTTTGTGAACCGTTGTGTGAAGTGACGAAACGCGACGGTTCGTCCATTTCCCCAGTTGAATAGCCCATTTGTGACCGTAGCGGACACTCCCTTCTAGACGGGGCGAGCCTGTCTGGAAAGGAGGTGCGTATGGAGTCGGTGATCGCTGCGCTGGTGACGGGCGTCCTCACCTTGATCGGCGTGCTCGTGTCCAACTCGCGCAGCCGTGCGGTCATGGAGGTGAAGATCGACAACCTCACG
>CASEEY010000208.1 GCA_949287055.1 uncultured Collinsella sp. | reverse complement strand
CGTTGAGCAGCGAACCGGCTCCCGCCAGCGTGCTGCTGCTCATCACCAGCACGCTCGCCATGATGATGAGGTCATAGACGAACAGCATGATCTTGCCGATCGTCCCGTTGGACGAGTAGAGCGTCAGCGCGACGTCCTTGTAGCTGCTCGCATGAATCTCGCGTGCGTATTCGCCCAGATAATAGAACGCGATACCGATGATGAGCATAGGCACGAGGGTCGTGAACAGCGAGAGCCATCCGGCGTTGACGAAGTACGTGATCTCCTGCACGCCCGAGGCGAAGCCCGCACCGCAATGCTGGCCGAACCACGCGCCGGCCGCGCCGAGCGCAACCGCCCACTGAATCTTAGGTTTCGAACCGGAACTCTTGCCGCCCATCGCGCCGCCTCCTCGTGAACATCCGCTCTCACCTGCGGATATAACCGTTGTCTTATATCGTCCGACGAGGAGGACACGCAATCAAACAGTACTATTTGGAATGTTTCACAACGAAAATTTGTGCGAGGACCGGGCGCGCTCTTGCACGGGACCGTGCTCGCTTATTCCCGCGTCATCCCCAGGCGCTCCGAGAGCTCGTCGTCGGGGATGTATTCCAACAGGTCGCCGGGCTGGCAGTCGAGCGCCTGGCAGATGGCCTCGAGCGTCGAGAAGCGCACGGCGTTGATCTTGCCGGTCTTTAAGCGCGACAGGTTCACCTGCGAGATGCCGATGCGTTCCGACAGCTCCTTGCCGGTCACTTTTCTATCCGCGAGCACGCGGTCGAGTCTCGTCACGATCATGGGACCATCCTACAGCAACCGGTCGTCTTGTTCCTGCAAAACGCAGCCGTATTCGAAGATGCGCGCGATCAGCAGGATGAAGATGCCGAGCACGAGCATCCACCAGTTGACGACACCCGGCTCCCACGGCCCCCATTCGAAGCCGTTCGCGGCGTAGAACAGGTTATATGCCGCTGTCGCGACTCCCAAGCCGACAAGATTGGGAACGACCGATGCCGCTACGGCAACCCATCCGAGCACGCAGATCTCACGCGTACGCGCCCGCTCGAACGGCTTGCCCGTCCGTGCGATGCGTTTGAAGCAGCGCGCGCCGACGGAGAACAGGCCGACGCCGAATGCGAGCGACACGATCTTCGCGGCAGTCTGAGCAGCGTGGATGTTGCCCGCCTCGTCGGCGAGTTCGTAGCGAGGCGAGGCATCCTCGCCCCAAATCCGGTGGGGATCCTCGACCAGATACGACCGGGTGACGGAGATGCCGTTTTCGTCGGAAAAGCCGATGCCGACGCACCCCCAGTCGAGCATCTGGGGAATCCGTGCCGGCAGCGAAGCGGAAAACGCAGCGAGCTGCAGGAAGATGCCCACCGCACACGCCACCGCCCCGATACGGCAGAACCACAGCGCCGCGCCGGCAGCTTGGGAGATGTGCTCGAGCTGGCTCTCGCGTGACGCCTCGCGCTCGTTCATGGGCAACAACACCGCCGAGAGGGCTTTACCGATGCTCATGGGAGCCTCCGATCTCCACGGGTCCTCGATAGCTTCAGTATACTCATATCTTTTACGGCAGTCATTAAAGATTTTAAAATTCAGAGACATTCTCCGCTCCCCAACTGCAACAGTACCTACAGGGCCGTTCACAGTGAGGCCGTCGTACGAAAAGCGCAAAAGAGCGGCATCTTTACCGCCCGACGAAATACAGCGAAAAACCCATTGACATATGAACATGCGCTCATATAATCGGAGATGATAGAAGTATGAACGATTGTTCATATGAAGAAAGGAGGCACAAATGAATGCTTCTCAGGAACATTGCGGCGAGGGCCAAGTCTTCACCATGGCCCATGAACCCGACGAGCTCGCAACCAGCTGCTCGCCGGAGGACCTCCCCGACGAGGAGCTTCTTTACGACCTTGCTGACCTGTTCAAGGTGTTCTCCGACACCACGCGCATCAAGATCCTCTACGCCCTCATGGGCCGCGAGCTGTGCGTGGCCGATATCGCCGAGGCCACCTCGACCTCGCAATCGGCGGTCTCCCACCAGCTGCGCATCCTCAAGCAGTCGCACCTCGTGAAATTCCGCCGCGACGGCCGCAACATCAATTACTCGCTTGCCGACGACCACGTCTACACCATGCTCAACCAGGGCATGAGCCACATCTGCGAATAGCAAATACAGAAAGGAACCACCATGCGTAAGTCATTCAAGCTCGACGAGATCGAGTGCGCCAACTGCGCCCAGAAGCTCGAAGATGCCATCTGCAAGCTCGACGGCGTCGAGA
>CASEEY010000207.1 GCA_949287055.1 uncultured Collinsella sp. | reverse complement strand
TCGACATCAATTCCTACGTCGTAGACATCCCTGATTACCCGCAGCCGGGAGTCGTCTTCAAGGACATCACGCCCATCTTCTCGCATAGCGAGGCGTTCATGCAGGTCGTCGACGACATCGCCACCCACTTCGAGGGCCGCGGCATCACGAAGGTCGTCTCTCCCGAAGCACGCGGCTTCATGCTTGGCGCTCCGGTAGCTTGCCGCCTCGGCGTCGGATTCGTACCCGCCCGCAAGCCTGGAAAACTGCCCCGCGAAACGGTCAGCGTTTCCTACGATCTTGAATATGGCACGGATTCGATCGAGATCCATACCGATGCGCTGCAGGCTGGCGACCGCATCCTCATCATCGATGATCTTGCTGCAACGGGCGGCACGGCGCGCGCCGTGGCGCAGCTTGCCGAAAAAGAGGGAGCCACGGTCGCCGGATACGGCTTCATCCTTGAGCTCGCCTTCTTGAACCCCCGCGAAACGCTCGTCGACTCCGACGATATCGACATGTTCTCGCTCATCGTTTCCGAGTAGCGACCCTTTAGACCCCGCATCGTCTCTTCAGGCCCCGCCTTGCGTCCGCACGTAAGGTAGGGTCATCCATTTGCCTAAGATTATGAATCAAATAGCCTACTTCTTGTATATCTCGGGTATGCTGTATGTAGCTTTGGCACGCAGTCCAACGAGAAAGGACCATCATGGCAGATCTACAACTCACCCATGAAATCGACGCTTGGATCGACGAGCACTGGGAGACCATCGTCGATGAGATCGAGAAGCTCGTGAATATCCCGAGCCAGGAGGACCTCGATCACGCCGGAGAGGGTATGCCGTTTGGCCCCGGTCCGCTCAACGCCCTGAACGCCGGCCTCGACCTCTGCGGCCGCCTCGGTATGGACGCTCAGAACCACGAGGGCTATGTCGGCACCGCTGACTACCCAGGCGCTGATCCCACCAAGCAGATCTGCCTGATCGCCCACCTTGATACCGTTCCATGCGGTCCCGGCTGGTCCCAGGACCCCCATAAGATGACCCGTCGTGACGGCTATCTCATCGGCCGCGGCACCCTTGATGACAAGGGTCCGTTCGTCGTGGGCGCCTATGCCATGCGCTATTGGCACGAGAAGGGCATTGAGTTCCCCTACACCATGCGCATGATCCTTGGTGCCAACGAGGAGACCACTCTTCGCGATGTCGAGTACTACCTCGAGCACTTCGGCGAGCCGGCCTTCCTCATGACGCCTGACGCCGAGTTCCCCGTCTGCTACGGCGAGAAGGGTATCTATCAGGGCGTATTCACGTCCGGCCCCATCAGCGACAGCGTTATTGCCGACTGGCACGCCGGCGAGGCGTTCAACGCCATCCCGACCGATGCCAGCGTGACGGTTCGCGCCGACATCGCCGCGCTCCCCGCTGCCGACGGCATCACGCTGTCCGATGCCGGCGACGGCTGCGTCCTAATTGCCGCCAAGGGCAAGGGCGGCCACGCCTCCCAGCCGCAGGGCGCCATCAACGCGATCGGCATGCTCGTCGACTACCTACTCGACAACGACCTGTGCTCCGCTTCCGAGAAGCAGTTCCTCGAGCTTCAGAAGACCCTCATCGACGATTACTCCGGCGCAGGCGTCGGCGTCGCTGCAACCGACGACCTCTTTGGCGATCTGACCATCATCGGCGGCATGGTGTGGCGCGACGAGGACGGCACGCTGCATCAGTCCGTCGACTCCCGCTATCCGACGACGTTCTCCCGTGAGCAGTTCGAGACCGCGCTCAGCGCGACCGCTGCGCGCTTCGGAGCAACCTACGAGACCGATAACGACACGACCCCGTTCTACATCGATCCCAACGGCCCCGAGATCCAGAAGCTCATCAGCGTCTACAACGAGGTCACCGGCGAGGACCGCAAGCCGTTCACCATCGGTGGCGGCACCTATGCCCGTGAGTTCAAGAACGCCGCCGGCTTTGGTCCCGAGATGCCTTGGGTCGAGACGCCCGCGTGGGTCGGCCCCATGCACGGCGATGACGAGGGCGTGAGCGAGGAGCTCCTCAAGACGACGCTCAAGATCTACATTCTCGCCATCGACGAGATCATGAAGATCGAGTACTAATTCGTACGGCAGTTCAAACGAGGCGGGTCCCCGGTGCCTTACCGGGGACCCGCCTCGTTTTATTGTCGTCTTCCCCGCGCGTCTCACCCGTGAGGATGCCGGACTCCTTCCACAAGCTCGCAGGCCGCAGACCTATCGGTCCGTTCCTGTTCTTTCGTAACCGGAGAATGCCAGGTAACTCATGAGGAACGCCT
>CASEEY010000206.1 GCA_949287055.1 uncultured Collinsella sp. | reverse complement strand
GTTGCCCGCGAGGAAGTACTTGGCCAGGCGCAGCGCGCTCGCACCAAACATGACGGGGATGGCGAGGAAGAACGTGAACTCCGCCACCACGGTGCGCGAGCAGCCCAGCAAAAGGCCGCCGATGATCGTGGAACCCGAGCGCGAGGTGCCGGGCGCCCTCATCGACGATCTCGAGCGAGAAGGCGAGGCGCGGTCCCGCGGGTACCGCGCGGACGCGCACGAGCGGCCCATCGTTTCGCATCACGCTGAATGTGGGCCCCAGCACGTTGCCCTCAAAGGAGAGGCCTTCGCCTTCAAGCCGGTAGACCGTCGCGATGCCGTCGGCAACCTTGAGGTCGCGCTTGAGCTGCACGCGTCCGAAGCCTCCCATGCGCACGTCGTAGTACGGGTAGAACAGCGCTCGCCCACGCCGGATCGTCCCGATCGGGCGCCCGCCTTCCTCCACGCGATAGCCCGCCGCGTTGAACCAAGCCCAGCGGCGGACGAGGCGGACCGAGTCGGTGGCGCCGAGCGGCGCGGTGACGTCGATGCTGGGGTAGGAGCCCAAGACGGGGTTGTCCGCAGGGGATGGCATGTCGATATTCCATGTCGGTGTTTCATCGTCGACATCCTGTTCGGCTTGCGCCGCGGCGCCTCCCACAAGCAGCAGGTGGCTTCGGTCGCGTGCCAGGGCGCGGGCCATGACGTCGGCATCTTCGCGGACCATCTGGTCGATCGAGATGCCGAACAGCGCGCTCATGAGGATGAAGCTCTCGATGTCCGGGGTCGTGGTACCGCACTCCCAGTTGGAGATCGTGTTGCGCGACACCCAGAGCGCTCGAGCGAGCTCCGCCTGCGACATTCCGCATGCCTCGCGGCAGGTACGGATCCGCTCGCCGATGTTCATGGCAGCCTCCTTGTCTCAACAGGTCCCCAACGGGCTCGGGCGGTTCGGGATACGTGCAGTATGCCCCGTATCGCCTGTTCGCACGACCAAGAGCCTGCCCAAAGTCTTTGGCAAGCCCCGAATATGCCCCTGAGGAGGACTGCCTGGCGTCCTATGGTGCGATCACGGGCCACTATCGCATGGCGCCACATGAGAAGGGGGCAAATCGCGCTTCGGGCGGTAACCTCAGGTCCGTACGTCGCGAAGTGTGCGCTTCGTTTTGGAAACCTTTTGCATACAACTGCAGTAGCAATTAAGCTACCTGCCGATTTACTGTTACACGAAGGCCCTGTACCCGCTGATTCGAAAATAAAGCACACACTTCGCGAATCTGGCGCAATGAATGGGCTGTCCCAGTAGCGCTAAGAGCAAATTAGGTCATCGCGAGTTCGAAGACTTCTGCGAAAATGGTGCCCGTCCTGCTCCCATACGAAGGAGACGGTGATGGCCTCGCGCCCCCTCATCTTCAACATACAGCGGTTCTCGACCCACGACGGGCCGGGCATCCGCACGACGGTGTTTTTCAAGGGATGCCCTTTGCGCTGCGCTTGGTGTCACAATCCCGAGTCGCAGTCGTTTGCTCCGCAGCTCATGGTCGATGAGGACCGCTGCCTATCATGTGGCATGTGTCTCGCCGCCTGTCCGCAGGGCGCTATCGCGCGCGATGCCGACGGGTGCGTACGCACGGATCGCACACACTGCGTCGCCTGCGGGGCGTGCGTCGACTTCTGCCCCGAAGATGTCCGCGAGCTCGCCGGCTCTCCGGCGCCGTCGGCCGCGGAGCTCGCCGAGCGCTTGCTTGCCGATCGAATGTTCTTCGAGCGCTCTGGCGGCGGGGTCACGCTGTCGGGCGGGGAGTGCCTGGTGCAGGATATCGACTACCTGGAGGGGCTCTGCCGCATCCTACATGACGAGGGCGTGCACATCGCCATCGACACCTGTGGGCTCGCGTCGCGTGAGCATATCGAACGCCTGCTGCCGTATACGGACCTGTGGCTCTACGATCTCAAGGTGCTTGACGACGAGGTCCACCGACGCGTCACCGGCGTCTCGAACGAGCCCATCCTGGATAATCTCGCGTTTCTGGCACGATCGGGCGCGGTCGTCGAGATCCGTGTTCCCGTGGTGCACCCCGTCAACGACAGCGAGGAGGCCATGCGCGCGCTTGCCGTCTGCGTTACCGAACGGGTTGGGGCTCCGCGCGTGAGCTTGCTGCCGTATCATACAACGGGTACGGGAAAGTATCGGCGGCTCGGCATCGAGCCCGGTCAGGAGGCGTTTTGCGCTCCGTCCGCAGAGCATATGGATCGGTTGGTCCATATGCTTGTCGAACAGGGCTTAACCGATGTGGGGCTGGGAGGCTAGACGATGG
>CASEEY010000205.1 GCA_949287055.1 uncultured Collinsella sp. | reverse complement strand
TGCTTTTCCAGCCTCTGTGCGCCAGCCCGCGAGCGAGCAGACAACGGCGGAGGCTGCGGGCAGCGTGATGTAGTACACGAGCAGCGTGTAGGCGAAGATTCCGCCGCCTGAAAACGGCATGCCCAACCAGAACCAGAAGATGCATGCCAGCCAAAGAAGCAGATAGATAACAGTCGCGATCGACAGTGCCCGACCGGCGCGTTCAATCCACATCCTCATCTTCATCGTGGCCACCTCCTAAAAGCGTGCTTAGTTGGAGGATACCCCGTTCAAACAAGTGAAAAAGCGTCTGGCGTTTATTCACGATACCAGAGGCTTTAGCCGAAGCTCCTGGGATAGTAGACCGAGCGGCTACAGGGCTACCATGCGCACCTTGGAGCCGTGCCGCCGCAGCAGCTTGATGAGATCGCTCGTGGCAAGAAGAACCGTTGCGGTGTTGTCGCAGGGGTGCACGGCCACGCGTCCGGCGTCGACGAGCTCCCGATCGATGACGACTTCCACGCGGTGTTCGACATCGTTGAGTACGCCGAGCGGCGTGACCGACCCGGGGATGAGACCGAGCATGGCAGCGAGGTCCTGATCGCTCGCAAACGAGAGACGCCGTGATCCCAGACGCTCTTGGATTTCGCGAAGGGAAACACCTTTCTGATCCGGTAAGACGACGAGGTAGTACGCGCGGTGCTTATCGTCGCGCAGGAACAGGTTCTTGGCGCCGAACTCGCTGTGGGGGATATCCGCGGCAATGGCTTCCGCCACGGTGAAGACCGCAGCGTGCTCGTAGAACTTGTAGCCGATGTCTTCTCGATCGAGCAGCTGCAGCGTTTCCGCTTTTCCGTACATGGCACCTCCCCTCTAAGGGTTGGTTGGGGACGTGTTCCGTTCAACCCATCCAGCATGTCGAAAACCTCTGGGGTTATTGTACGTTGATGCGCCGCCTGCGTTCCGGACAATCGACCGTCGGAGGCGCTGGGGGCGGACATCCCATCCGTTGGTCTGTGCGGCAGTGTGTGCGAGAATGGTTCCATCCATACGACCGAAGGAGTCTTGTGAGCAGCTTGCCGTCACACCGCCTCGACCCGCGTATGCTGCGCGTGTGGTGCATCTCTGACATCATCGGTATCGCCGTGGTCGCCGTGCTGGCGGTTGCCGCCTGGTTCATCGTGCGCCATCTGGGCGGCGACGTCTTCTGGGTCTACTTGGTTGCCGGCATCGTCGAGCTGATCTGCGTGGGCGACCTTCTTATCTCCCCGCGCGTGGAGATGGCCACCTGGCGCTACGACGTCACACCCACCGACGTCGATCTCTACCACGGCGTCTTCACCAAGAAGCGCGTGCTCGTGCCCCTCGTGCGTGTCCAGCACGTGCAGACCAAGCAGGGTCCCATCCTTCGTGCGCACGGCCTGGCCACGGTGACCATCTCCACCGCCGGCGAGAGCTTCGAGATCCCCGGCCTTGCGGAGACAGACGCCAACGAGCTGCGCGACCGCGTGGCCGAGCTCGCGCGCCTCGCCAAGGAGGACGTGTGAGCGCGAGCAAGAAAGGCGCGTCTAGCATGCCGAGCGGGGATGTCGATAGCTTGGAGAGGGAGCTTGAGCAGCTTGCCGTTCCGGAGCGCTCGCTCTTCGAAGAGACGGATACCACTTCGGAAGCGCTTCTCGGCGTGCATCGCTCCAATCCGCTCTCGGTGCCTGTCGAGGCGTTCAAGATGGCATCCGGCCTGGTCATGCTCGCGGCGTTCGGTCTGGCAGGTGACTTCTTTGCCGGAGACCTCTCCGTCCTTCTCAAACTTGTCTTGGCCGCCGCGGGCATCTTCGTGGTGTGCCTGCTGGTGAGCTTTGTCATCTGGCGCGCGAGAACGTGGGAGCTTACGGCGGAGGGCGTTCGCCTGTGCCGGGGTATCCTCAATCGGCACAGCCTTACGATTCCCTACGAGCATATCCACACGGTCTCGATGAACTCGTCGCTGATCGACCGCATCTTCGGCCTTATGTCCCTCGACCTCGACACGGGCGCTGCTGCCTCGGAGGGCGATGCCTCCAAGATCTCAGGCCTGCGCGCGGGCGAGGCCGAGGCCCTTCGCGCGGAGCTCTTCCGCCGCAAGCGCGCTGTCGGCGGGCGGGTCGAGGAGGACGAGAAAGAAGCGACGACAGGTGACGAGCCGTCCGTCGCGGAGCGTCCGCTCGCTACCTCCTCGCTTGCGGGCCGCGAGCTCGTGCTCGCCGCGGCGTCCCAGATGAGCGCCGGCGGCCAGGCGTTCGCGCTCGTGGTTCTTCTCGGTAACGCGGTGACCACACTCTCCGAGTGGG
>CASEEY010000204.1 GCA_949287055.1 uncultured Collinsella sp. | reverse complement strand
GGCGCGGACGCCGGCCGCGGCCAGGGCCTCCTCGTGTACAGTGTCCATAGCGGTCGTTCCTCTCTCCCGAACCGTCTGTTGTGGTGACTACGATTCTAGGGACCGGCCGCGCCCTTCCGGGCGCTGGCCGGGATGCCGCTTACACCAAATAACGGGACGCGTCCTCTCGAGGCGTCCTGTTGAGGACGAATGCTGACGAGAGTCGTCGCGGATGCATCCGCGGCGCGCCTCGGGCCTACATATCTGAACAAATTGTCCACCTCAGGCTCCGATGGCGCCTGCGCAGCCTGCCCGTCAAGACGATACAGCCACTTTGTCAGGCCGGCGCTTCCTTTGCCAACCAAATGCTATAGAATGGGAGAGCCCGATTTGCGTCGGGCTCTTATTTTGCAGGGTCACGAGAAAAGGATACTGGTGAAACCTAAACCCCGACCACACAGTAGCTGACCCCTGCGGGTGCCCTTCGGCTGGCGCGCGCTGGGGTTGCGCCGCCATAGCTTTCACGAAGGAGCACCATGAACTATCTTTCCGAGATGCTCAGGTTGCCCGTTGTCGACTCGACGGGCGAGAAAATCGGCATCGTCAATGACTTGGGCATCGCCACCGGCGAGGTCTTTCCCCATGTGACATCCCTTGCGTTCCAGGGTCCCGGCAAGACGCCGTTTATGATCTCATGGCGCAAATACGTCGAGCGCGTCGATGACGACGGCGTGTACCTCAAGGTGCCCGCTACGGACATCCGCTTCTCCTACCTGCAGCCCGACGAGGTGCTGCTTGCGCGCGACATCATGAACAAGCAGATCGTCGACACGCAGGGCATGAAGGTCGTCCGCGTAAACGACATCAAGCTGTCGGCCTCCGGCGAAAACCAGCTGCGCCTGCTGGGCGCCGAGGTCGGCGCCCGCGGCCTGCTGCGCTCTTTGCATCCGACGCTCGAGCGCGTCGCGATCAAGGTCGCCCGCGCGGTGGGAAAGCCGCTGCCCGAGGACATCATCGCCTGGTCCTACATGGACCTGCTCGAGCGCTCGACGCAAAACATCAAGCTTTCCGTGTCGCACAAGACCCTTGGCGAGCTGCATCCGGCCGACATCGCCGACATCATCGAGCAGCTCGATCCGCGCTTGCGCGGCCAGGTGTTCGCGCAGCTCGACACCTCTCAGGCGGCCGAGGCCATCTCGGAGTTCGACGATGACGAGCTCGTGGCCGAGATGCTCGAGGGCCTGTCCGACCGCGACGCGTCCTCGATGCTCGCCCTCATGGACCCCGACGACGCTGCCGCCTTGATCGATGAACTCGATTACGAGAAGGCCGAGAAGCTCCTGCGCCTCATGGGCGTCAAGGAGGAGCGCGCCATTCGTAATTTGCTCGGATACGAGGAGAACACTGCGGGCCGTATCATGACCTCGGAGTTCGTGGCGCTGCCGGCTACCGCCACCGTCGCTGACGCCATCGACGGTCTGCGCCAGCTGGACGAGGACTTCGAGAGCGTGTACTACGTGTATACGACCGATCCCACCGGCGCGCTGACCGGCGTGCTCTCGCTGCGCACGCTGATCGTTGCCGAGCACGATGCGCGCCTGAACAGTCTGGCCTATCGCGACGTGGTCTGGGTCACGCCCGACGAGGACCAGGAGGACGTGGCCGAGGAGATGGCCAAGTACGATCTTGCTGCCATGCCCGTCTGCGACGAGAACCGCCATATCCTGGGCATCGTCACGGTCGACGACGCCATGGAGGTCATGAACGAGGAGCACGCCGAGGATCTGCAGATCGCAGGCGTGGGCAGCGGCGAGGGCGGCACGGGCGAGTCGATGCACGTGTTCTCCTGGTTCGCGCGCCGTCAGTACTGGCTGCTCATCTGGGCTATCGCGTCGGGTATCGTTGCCGCGTCGCTCGAGATGACGATGGGGATGGGCGAGCTGTTCATCTATCCCATGTGCGTGATGCCCGTCGTGCTGCTCGCAGCGAGCCGCGTGGTCTCGTTTGTGCGCAACTACTACCTCGAGTACGACGAGCCTGACGACGCCGACAAACCCTACCTGGGCTTCTTCCTGCAGACGGTGGGGGTCGGCCTGGTCATGGCGATCTTCATCTACCTGTGCGGCCAGCTGGTGCTGGGTGCGGCGTATCCGGACGGTATCCCTGAGCCCGTGTTTGCCGACGGCGCCCTGTCGCTGGGCGGCGGTATCCAGGCCTACCTGCTCACCGTGTGCTTCGGCTGTGCGGCGGCGGTGACGTTTGCATCCTGCGCTTTGTCGGTCATCTACCTGAAAGTGCTGTTCTGGCGCGACGAGCACGACCTCAACACCTCGGG
>CASEEY010000203.1 GCA_949287055.1 uncultured Collinsella sp. | reverse complement strand
CCAAAAGGAACACGCCCCCAATCAACCCATTGTCGCTCGCCCCATCCTGTCGGCTGTCATGCCCGGGCACGAAGTGGGCATACTGGGGATATGCTTCGCATAAGGAGATGATCGCATGTCCATCCTTGCCGCCTTTGCCGTTCCGCATCCCCCGCTCATCGTTCCCGGTGTGGGAGGTGGTCGCGAGGCGGGCATCCAGGCCACCATCGACGCCTATTGCGAGGTGGCGCGCCGTATCGCCGACCTCGCGCCCGAGACCATCGTGATCTCGAGCCCACACTCCACCTCGTACCTCGACTACCTGCATATCTCGGGCGGAACGGGCGCGCACGGAACGTTCGCTCAGTTCGGCGACCGCGCCGACGGCAGCCGCGTGGCCTACGACCAGGAGCTTGTCGAAGCCCTGTGCCGCGCCGCCGACGCGTGCGGCCTGCCCGCCGGCACCGCAGGCGAGCGCATGCCCGAGCTCGATTGGGGCGTGCTCGTGCCCCTGCATTTCGTGCAGGAGGAGTACGGGCGCCGGCGCGAGGCGGGCTGCGAACCTGCCGTCTACCGCATCGTGCGCATCGGGCTCTCCGGCCTCTCCCCGCTCCATCACTACCAGTTGGGGCAGCTCGTGCAGCACGTCGCCGACGAACTGGGCCGCACGTGCGTCTTTGTGGCGTCGGGAGACCTCTCTCACAAGCTCGAGGCGGATGGCCCGTACGGGTTCGATCCGGACGGTCCGGTCTTCGACGAACTCGTATGCCGCGCGTTCCAGGCCGGTGACTTCCTCGCCCTGCTCACCGCCGACCCCGGCCTGTGCGAGCGCGCCGCCGAATGCGGCCTGCGCTCGTTCCAGATCATGGCGGGCGCGCTCGACCGCACGCCCGTGCGCGCCGAGCTGCTGTCGCACGAGGGCCCCTTCGGCGTGGGATACGGCATCGCCGCGTTCACGCCCACCGGCGCTGCCGGCTCAGACCCCTCCCGCGCCTTCGGAGAGCAGTACGAGGCCTGGCACGCCGACGACATGGCGCGCCGCAGGGCGGCGGAAAGCCCTTGGGTGCAGCTCGCCCGCTTCTCGCTCGAATCCTACGTGCGCGAGGGACGGCGCATCGATCCTGCGCGCGATCTGCCGGACGACTTGGCCGCGTCCCTTCCCGACGAGCTGTTTTCCACCGCTGCCGGCGCGTTCGTCTCGCTCAAGAAGGACGGCCAGCTGCGCGGCTGCATCGGGACCATCCTGCCCACACGCGACACGCTTGCTGCCGAAATCTGCGCGAACGCCGTCTCGGCAGGATGCCGCGACCCGCGCTTCGACCCGGTGGATGCCGACGAGCTGGACGAACTCGTCTACGACGTCGACGTGCTGTCGGCGCCCGAGCCCATCGACGGGCCCGACGAGCTTGATCCCACGCGCTACGGCGTGATCGTGAGCGCGAGCCGTGGACGGCGCGGACTGCTGCTCCCCGACCTCGACGGCGTGGATACCGTCGAGGAGCAGCTGCGCATCGCGGCGCGCAAGGGAGGCATCAACCTGGACGAATCCAGCGTCACCCTGGAGCGCTTCACCGTCACCCGCCATCTGTAGCGGGAAATAGGTGCCTGTCCCTCTTTTCCCACTGTGTTTGGAGGCGTTATGACCACGACGTGCACCACGTGCCCCCGCCATTGCCGGCTGGCACCCGGGCATCTCGGATTCTGCCGGGCGCGCCGGGCGCACGACGGGGTCATCGCCGCCGAGAACTATGGTCGTGTGACCTCGCTTGCCCTCGACCCCATCGAGAAGAAGCCGCTCGCGCGCTTCATGCCCGGAACCTTCGTGGTGTCGGCCGGCAGCTACGGCTGCAACCTTCGCTGCCCGTTCTGCCAGAACGCCGACATCTCGCAGGCGGGCGCCGACGATGTACCGTGGCGCGAAATCTCGCCGCAAGAGCTCGTCGACCTCACGCTTGAGGCGCGCTCGCACGACCCGCGCGTCACGGGCATCGCCTATACGTACAACGAGCCGCTCGTCGGCTGGGAGTACGTGCGCGACTGCGCGCGTCTCGCGCACGAAGTCGGCCTTGTGAACGTTCTGGTGTCCAACGGCTGCGCCGAGGCGCGCGTCATCGACGAGCTTGTCGGTCTCATCGATGCGGCGAACATCGACCTCAAGGGCTTCACGGACGCGTTCTATGACGCCTGCGGCGGTGCCCCCGGCTCCCTCGCCTGTGTCAAGGGCACGATTGCGCGACTGGCAGCAGATCCCGCCTGCCACCTGGAGGTCACCACGCTCATCGTGCCCGACATGAACGACACGGACGACGAGATCGATGCCGCGGCGCGTTGGCTCGCGAGCCTCGACGAGGGACGCGGGCGCA
>CASEEY010000202.1 GCA_949287055.1 uncultured Collinsella sp. | reverse complement strand
GGGGGCCCGAGCCTGGGGATGCTGAACCAGGAACTGAAAATGAACACGGGAAAATTGCAACTGGTGCTGCAGGAACTGGTGGACCGCCATATCCTGGTGGAAGCCAAAGAGGATGAGGATTACTTCTACTACCCCGCCATGGACTTCCATGCCCTGACGATAGGGGACATCATCGTGAACCTGTCGCGGGTGAAGGAGAGCCGGGACGAGGCGTGGAAACAGAAATTCGAGAAGGTCATCCTGTCGGGGTACGCGGACGAATGGCTGATTTGATTTGGAAATCCGGGAAATGTTTCGTACATTGCGCGAAAACAGGAAAAGCTATGAGGAAAAAGATAGAACTGGAGTATATTTTTTCTTCGTCGGTGAAGATATTGTTCTCGCGAATCAGCACGGCTCATGGCCTGTCCGAGTGGTTTGCCGACGATGTGCGCCAAAACCGCCTGGAACTCCGCGAGCGAGTGCAGGCCTCGCTCGACCGCCTGCTCAAGGAGAGTTTCATCACGCGCAACGGCGACCGCTACCAGTTCCTGACCGACGACGAGCAAGAGATCGCCAACCAGATCGCCCGCACGCATGTGGACAGCGAGACCGTCACCAAGAAGGCGGCTGACATCGTGTTCAAGGACATCTTCGACACGCCCAAACTCACCGTCGGTGTCAACCAGTTCCCCGTGGAGGAGTACCTGGACCAGATGCTCGTGGGCACACCCGGCGGTCTGACGTTGCGCGTCATCGCCGGCATGGACGGCAGCGAGCCGCCCACCCATGAGGAGCTTATCTTGCAGTCGAGCCGCAGCGAGGCCATCGTCGTGCTGTGCCCGGAGGTCGACTATTACAACCAGCTCATGGAGGCCGCGCGCATCGAAAAGTACGTCTCGACCGTGGTGACAGCCAACCTCGAGCCCAACCAGCGCGACATCGTGCGCAGCAAGCAGCAGGAAAAGACGCGCCTGGAAAAGGAAGCGAGCCGTCTCATCGAGGAGGCCGTCCGCCGCGGCGAGCTGTACGTGCAGGGCAACGCCGTCACGCCGACAAAGACCTCGTCGGCCAAAAAGCGCATCGAGGAGGTGCTGGCGCGTCTAGTGGACACGGTCTATCCCAAGCTCTCGTATATCGACCGGAACTACACCGACGACGCGAGCATCAAGCGCATTCTCAACGGCGCCGAGCAGGCACTGCCCGGCCAGCAGCCCAACGCGCGGGCCATCGAGGAACTCGAGCGCAAGCTCAAGACCGAAGCCGCGCGCCATCGCACCGTGACCATGGGCGACATCCAGCGTCAGTACCAGGCCGCCCCGTACGGCTGGCGCGAGGCGGACATTGCCGCCGTAGCAGCCGAGCTGCTGGCCAGCCACCGCGCCAAGCTCACGTACGCCGGCAAGACCGTGGACCTGCAGGATTCCAAGTGCGTGAACTACCTGCGCATGCGCAGCATGATCGACAAGGTGCAGATCGAGATGCGCCGCACCACGAGCGACGCCGAGCGCGCGACCGCCCGCCGTGCCATCGAGGACCTGTGCCGTGTCCACGACCTGCCGGTCGACGAGGAAGGCCTGGCGCGGCGCATCCGCGAGGAGCTGCTGGAGCGCCGCGACGGTCTGCAGCGTCTGCTCGACGTGGAGTACCGGCGCAACCGCAACTACCCCGGCTACGGCACGGTGGCCGATACGGTCGCGATGCTCGACGAGCTGCTGAAGATCGATCCCGATCCTGCAGAGCTGCTCGGCGCCATCGTGCGCCGCAAGGATGACCTGCTCGATGCGGCCGAGGATCTGGAGGACATCGACGGTTTCTTCCCCGACCGACAGCGCATCTTTGACAGCGCGACCGAGCTGCTCAAGCAGGTCGGCGCGGACCGCGAGGACCTGGAGGCAGATGCCGAGGCGGCCACGGCGCTTGCCGCTATCGAGAGCATTCTGGCAGACAAGAACATCTACCAGCGCATCTCCGAGCTGCCGTCCGCGGTCCAGCAGGTCAGGACGGTGCGCGATCGCATGCTCAAGGCAAAGCGCGCCGACCTGCTCGAGCAGATCGACACGACGATCGACGAGCTCGCCGCATATGCGCAGGAACGCAACGTCAAGCTGTCCGACATCGAGAAGACCCGTCTGACCCGTCACGACACCGCGAACAACGCTGCGACGCTCACGGAGCTCGACGCGCTCAAGACTCGCCTGGAAAAGGACCAGCGCCGCCTGAGTGACGAGATCGACCGCGAATACGACCGTATCAATCGTCCACGGCCTGCGACGACAGGCGTGACGGTGACGAGCGAGCACGCTGCCCCCACAGCAACGACTCCGACAGACCGCGGCACTAAGTCTGCGGCGGCACCTAGCCCCGCGCCCACAGCGGCGCCCACGCCTGCACCC
>CASEEY010000201.1 GCA_949287055.1 uncultured Collinsella sp. | reverse complement strand
GAAATCGCGAACGCTGCGCCGAACATTGCCGCAGGCGAGCTTGATGGTGAGCATGGAACCCTTCCGTCGTACGGAGCATTGCCACCATTCTCCGCAGCGGCCAAAGGGCGTGCCATCGATTCGGCTTACATTTGGATTACGTCTGTGTAAGCTTTGGCCGCACGGGCATGCGCGGCATGTCGGGTGCGCCGCTTACACGCGCAATTGGGACGCGGCGCTTGCAGACGCTTTGCCAGATCGGCAGCCCCGCGCCCTACCTTCGGCTACAGCCCGACGGCACGAAGCATATCCGCAAGCTCGTCTGCAGAGTCGCGCATGCCCCGGCGAATCCACGTCCTCATCCAGCCGTAGATAAGATACCCGGCGTAGGCGCTCGCGTAGACCGCCTCACGCGGGCCATCAGGATCGAACCCGACCCGCGCAAGGATCGCGTCCTCCAGTAGATACATGAGGCCACGCTCCGCAAGCAGCTGATAGAACGCGCGTTGTTCCTCGAGGTGCAGGAACATCGTATGCACGAAGCCGCTTATCGAACCATTCTCAGAACCCTGGGGGCGCTCGCCCCACAGGTCGAAGAGGTGCTCGATGCGACCCCGCAGCACGTCCTCTTTGCTTGAAAAGTTGCGATAGAACGACGCCCGCCCCACCTCCGCGCGAGTGCAGAGCTCGCTGATCGAAATCTGGCCCAAAGGTCGTTCCTCCAAGAGCCCCATCAGCGCATCGGTAATGTGCGCCACCACGTAGGCATTGCGGCCCTCGTTGCTCTTGGCTGATACAGAATCCCTCATCTGTCCCATTTTGCGCTCTCCCCTTGCCAGCATGCTCGCGACCTCAGTATAGTCGTATCGCTGAGACATTTGTATCAGCGATTACTCGATAAACCAACGTTGCCATGAAACGAAGGGGATCAAACGATGGGCAAGATTCTGCGCGTAGTCGGGAAGGCGCTCGCCGTCCTTTTCGCCATCCTCGTCGCAATCGCCGCACTCGTCTACTTCCTCGTACTGCAGTATCCCGAGCTCGGCCACAACCCCGTGGCCGGTCGCTGGTATCGCGTCTCCGACTCCGGAATGACCTGCTCAGACGGCACTCCCTACCGTGCGCTCTTCAAAAAGGGCACAGCTGACGGGGTGCTCGTCTACTTCGCAGGCGGCGGCGTGAGCATCAACGAGGAGACCGCCGCCGGCGACTTCTACAACAAGACCGAAATCGGCATCGACGCGCTCGCGAATCTCGCCATGAACATGGGCGGCATCGCGAGCGAGGTCGAAGGAAGCCCCTTCGAAAACTGGAGCGTGATCGCCTTCCCCTACGCAACGGGCGATTTCCACGCGGGCACCGGGGAGTTCCCCTATACGGACGCAGAGGGACGTGAGCGCGTGCTGTACCACCATGGCTACACCAACTTCCGCACCGTCATGGACCAGGTAACAGAGATCGGGGGCATAGACGGCACGGATGCCGTGGTAGTCACCGGCTACAGCGCGGGCGGGTTTGCCTCGGCGCTGCTCGCAGACGACGTGTTCAGCGATTACTTCCCTGCCGTGAAAAGCAAGACGGTCCTTGTGGACTCATCACTTTTGATCTACGACGGCTGGCACGACGTAGCGGAAAACGTATGGGAGGCGCCAGAGCACATCACAACACGACTCGCGAACGACGATATAACACTCGACAGCTTGGTGGCGCTGCGCGAGGCCTGGGGCGACGAGGTGAACATCCTCTTCGACTGCTCGACACGCGACGGCGACCTGGCAAAGGTCCAGAACTACCTGGATGACGGTGTCATGGATGTGGACGAGTCGCAGGCGGACGAGTTCCAGCAGATCCTCGGCGAGCGGATCCCGCTCTACCGGGAGCGCGCCGGAGCGCACGTCTTCATATGGGACGGCCTGCCCTGGTACGACGACCCGCGCGACCTCACGCAGCACACCATCATCGCCACAGCGACCTGCTATTTGCCGATCGGTGCGAACGGGGAATCCATCGCCCAGTGGCTCGCCGACGCCGTAGCGGGCAATGTCTATGACGTGGGATTGGAGCTTCTGGACAGGCAGTAGAACCGCGCGCCATGAGAAAGCTCGCAACCAAAAAGGCGTGGATCCGCCGCCCGCTCCGAGCGCTTCGAGACCGCTTATATTATCCCTTCTGGCGCACGGGCACCCAGATTTCGCTATAGGCCGTCCCGTCATCGCGCACGTCGCTGAACGAGAACATGCGGAAGCCGTCGAGTTCGTACGGTGCCTCTGCGAGCCACTCGGCGTAGATGCGCGCCGTCGCCTGCTGCATGGTCTCGGGATGCGGGCCCTCGTTAGGGAACACCGCCCAGGTGAGCGCCGGCACCTCCACGATGGAAAGCCCTTCTCCCGCCTCCGTCGCGGTGGTGAGCACGCCGATCA
>CASEEY010000200.1 GCA_949287055.1 uncultured Collinsella sp. | reverse complement strand
CGATGTCCGTTTTTGTCGCGATCTGCCCCGTGCGTCCGCCGCGGCACGCTAGACTGATGCGGACTCGGAAACGAACCGTCGTCGGAAAGGTAGGCATCCATGCTCTCAACCGATACCTGCGCGCCGCAGGGCCTCATCGAATTCATCGAGCGCTGCCCCAGCATGTTCCATACGGTCGCGACCGTGCGCACGCGCCTGGACGCGGCGGGCTTTGTCTACCTGCCCGAGCGCGCCGCGTGGTTCATGGAGCCGGGCGGCAGCTACTACACCGTGCGCAACGGGTCGAGCATCATCGCCTGGCACGTCGGCCGCGAGCTGCCGCAGGACGGCTTTCATTTTCAGATCGCCGCGTCACACGCCGATTCGCCCACCTTCAAGCTCAAGGCCGTCTCGGAGCTGGCCGGTCCGGGCGACTACCTGCGTCTGGACATCGAGCCGTACGGCGGCACCATCGACTACACCTGGTTCGACCGTCCGCTGTCGCTTGCGGGGCGCGTGCTCGTGCGCGACGGCTCCCGCGTGGAGAGCCGCCTGTTCGCGCTTGATCGGGACGTCGCGCTCATCCCCAGCCTCGCCATCCATCTCGACCGCAGCGTCAACGACGCCTTCTCTCCCGATCGCGCGGTCGATCTGTACCCGCTCGCGTCGGCGGGCGAGCTGACGCACGGCGCGGTGAACACCCTGGTGGCCGAGGAGCTCGGCGTCGATCCGACCACCATCCTCGCCCGGGACCTGTTCTTGGTGAATCGCCAAAAGCCGCAGGTGTGGGGTGCCGCCGATGAATTCATATCGGCGCCTAAGCTCGACGACCTCATGTGCGCCTACACCGCGCTCGAGGCCTTCTTGGCGAGCGGCAACGAGCGCGACATATCGGTGTATGTGTGCTTCGACAACGAAGAGGTCGGTTCGCACACCAAGCAGGGCGCCGGCTCGACGCTGTTGCGCGACACGCTCGAGCGCATCAACGGCCGCATCGGCCGTACGCCCGAGAGCCTGGTCCGCGCGCTTGCCTCATCGATGCTTGTGAGCTGCGATAACGCGCATGCGATCCATCCCAACCATCCCGAGAAGGCCGACGAGGCCAACGATCCGCGCCTGAACCGCGGCATCGTGATCAAGGAGGCGGCGAACCAGCACTACTGCACCGACGCCTTCTCGCGTGCGGTGTTCTCCGCGGTGCTCGACGACGCGGGCCTGCCGTATCAGACGTTCGCCAACCGCAGCGACATGGCCGGTGGCTCCACGCTCGGCAACATCTCCAACGCGCATGTGAGCATGCACGCGATCGACGTGGGTTGCCCGCAGCTCGCCATGCATTCGAGCTACGAGACGGCCGGCGCGTACGACGTTCAGCTGGTCATCGACGCGCTCACCGCGTTCTACAACGCCGATATACAAATCGACGGCGCGGAAGCTGCGGTTATCGCGTAAGTTGATTCATGCATTTTGAGCGTAGAGGGTTGGTTTTATATTCAGATTCCCGCGGCGTTACAAAAACGGGCACTTCCTAGTTTTCCGAGCGCCCCTGTTGCCAAGTTTTGGGGTCCGATCGCCTCGTGTTCGGCAGGATGGCATGATGTCGTCCTGTAGTGGAATATAGAACTACATACAAAACAATAAACGGCGGCGCCGCAATGCGGCGCCGCCGTTTGCATACGCGTGCAAACGCGGGAATTCAACTAGAAAGTGCCCGTTTTTGTAACCGCCCGCCGGAACGAACGGTTTCGGGCGCTCG
Organism: uncultured Collinsella sp.; assembly: GCA_949287055.1. Taxonomy (GTDB): domain Bacteria; phylum Actinomycetota; class Coriobacteriia; order Coriobacteriales; family Coriobacteriaceae; genus Collinsella. Next base: position 688 of record CASEEY010000200.1, on the reverse strand, counting down.
TCCGACGGGTCTGCTGCCGCGCAAGCGTCCAAAACAGACTTCCCGCGCGGGTCAGCGTACGAAATTCGTCCAGGTGCCGGCTTCCTGTTCGGGCAGCTCGATCCCGGCGGCACGCCCCGCCTCGATGCACTTGAGCATCCAGGCCATGTTGCGCCCGAGCTGGCGCATGGTCCACAGGCCCTCTTCGTCCTGTTCCACCTGCTCGGCGCTGTTGCCGTGGACGTTGTTCCAGTAGCGCGAGCTCACGATGGGCATCTGCGAGATGGTGAAGAACTTCTGGATGTCATCGAGTGCGGCGGTGGTGCCCGCGCGGCGGGCGCTCGCCGCGGCCGCCGCCGGCTTGTAGGCGAACACGTTGGGCCGTCCCGCGCGCCCGTTGGCGTAGAACAGGCGATCCATGAACGCGAGCAGCGAACCCGCGGCGTGCGCGTAGTGCACCGGCGCGCCGAACACGAAGCCGTCCGCCTCGGCGGCCTTGGCGCGAAACTCGTTCACCACGTCGTCGAACACGCAGGCACCTGTGGTGGAGCACCCGCCGCAGGCGACGCATCCGCCCACCGGCTTGGCGCCGATCCAGAAGATCTCGGCCTCGATGCCGTTGTCCTCGAGCGTACGCGCGACCTCACGCAGCGCGCGGTCGGTGCAGCCGGCCTTGCGCGGGCTGCCGTTGACGAGCATGACCTTCATG
>CASEEY010000199.1 GCA_949287055.1 uncultured Collinsella sp. | reverse complement strand
CTTTAGCGTATAGTAGCGTCCAACGTGTTGCGGGCGCGGTATCGACCGCTTGGCGAAGATTCGCCGCCGCTCACGGTATTGATCGCACGTACTGACGGTAGACGAGGAGCTGTCCGGTGAACAACGTTCTGGCTACATATGAGGGCATGGCCGCAAGCGCCATCATGCCCGGCCAGAATGCCGCCACGGTTGCCATCCGACGCCAGCGTGCGATTTCCCGACGACGATAACCTGGTCGTCTCTGTTCGCATGGGGGTAGGTGCCCCCAGCAGGGTTCGTCAATAGGTGCGTCGGGTTTTCCTCCCCACGGGGTCGCGCATATGCGCATAGCTTCGCCCCGTCCGCGAGGTCGTTTCTCTCAACACAACTCGATCAAGCGTGTGCGCAGCGCAAGCACTGCCAAGGCGGGCTCATCCGGTTCCATCCGCTCATATATCGAAAGGAACTCCCATGAGCAAGGAAAAGGTCGTACTCGCATACTCCGGTGGTCTCGACACGTCCGTGTGCATCAAGTGGCTGCAGGAGGAGAAGAACCTCGACGTCATCTGCGTGCTGGGCAACGTGGGCCAGGAGATCCACGGCCTCGAGTACAAGAAGCAGAAGGCGCTCGACCTGGGCGTCATCGACTGCCATGTGCTCGAGCTCAAAGACGAGTACGCCGATGAGTACCTCACGAAGGCTATCGCCGCCAACTCCATGTACGAGAACAAGTACCCGCTGCTCTCGGCCCTGTCCCGCCCGCTGCTCGCGTCCAAGCTCGTGGACATCGCGCACCAGTACGACGCCAAGTACGTCGCGCACGGCTGCACCGGCAAGGGCAACGACCAGGTGCGCTTCGAGGCCTCGATCCTCACCCTCGACCCGTCGCTTGAGGTTATCGCCCCGGTGCGCGAGTGGGACCTCAAGTGCCGCCCCGACGAGGTCGCCTACGCCCGCGAGCACGGCGTGCCGGTGCCCGAGGGCGCCAACGACAACCCGTACTCCATCGACGACAACCTGTGGGGCCGCGCCATCGAGTGCGGCGTGCTGGAGGACCCCTGGAACGAGCCCCCGCATGACGTGTGGGTCATGACGAAGGATCCCGAGGAGACGCCCGACACCCCCACGTACGTCGACATCGACTTTGCGGGCGGCAAGCCCGTGGCGCTCAACGGCGAGCAGATGCCGCTCGCGGCGCTCGTCGCCAAGCTCAACCAGATCGCCGGCGACAACGGCTACGGCCGCCTCGACCTCATGGAGAACCGCATGGTGGGCCTCAAGTCCCGCGAGTGCTACGAGGTGCCCGCCGCCCTCACCCTCATCAACGCCCACAAGGCGCTCGAAGACCTCACCCTTGAGCGCGACGTGCTGCACCAGAAGCTCTACCTCGAGCAGACCTGGGCCACCTGCGTGTACAACGGCCAGTGGTTCAGCCCGCTCAAGCGCGCGCTCGACGCCTTCATGGCCGAGACGCAGAAGTTCGTGACCGGCACCGTGCGCGTCAAGTTCTTCAAGGGCCACTGCACCGTTATGGGCCGCAAGAGCCCCTGCTCGCTGTACGACTTCGGCCTGGCGACCTACGACCGCGACACCACGTTTGACGAGAAGGCCGCCGTGGGCTTCATCCAGATCGAGACGCTGTCGCTCAAGACGTGGGCCAAGATGCAGGGCCCCACGTCCGAGGCCGCGGCGAATCTCGCCTAAGCTTTCCTCCCGGCGCATATTCGGAGCAGTCCCTTCGAGCGCGCCATCCTACCTTGCGCGGCGGTTCGTGCCCGCCGCGATACCGTCCCCGGCGGCGACTTGCCGGGGACGGTCCATATCGGGCCACCGTGCCCGCGTGTCCATCTCCGACAGCTCGATTGGAGTCCTCATGTTCGCTTTCATCGCGGCGCTTGCGCCCGCCTTCGACTACGATACGATTCACGCCACGCCGTCGACTCTGAAGGGTTGGGCGCAGGGCGGCGGCCCCCGTGCGAAGGTGGCCGCGTTTGTTGACGATGGCGCCGCGCCGGTGTCTCCCGGCACCGTGCGCGAGCTGCTACACAGCGGGGGCGCCAAAACGCTCGTCTCGCTGTGCGCGGGTGAGGGGGTCTGCTAGATGGCGCTGTGGGGAGGCCGCTTCGAGGAGTCGGTCTCGGAGCTCACGCAGGAGTTCGGCGCGTCGCTGCCGGTCGACCGGCATCTGTACCGCCAGGACATCGCCGGGTCGAAGGCGCATGCGGAGATGCTCGCCGCGCAGGGCATCATCTCGGCCGAGGATGCCCGGGCCATCCATGACGGGCTCGATGCGATCCAGGCCGATATCGACGCCGGTGCCTTCACCTTCGATATCAACGACGAAGACATCCACATGGCGATCGAGTCCGAGCTGACGCGCCGCATCGGCGCGGCGGGCGGGCGCCTGCACACCGGGCGCTCGCGCAACGACCAGGTGGCGACCGATACGCG
>CASEEY010000198.1 GCA_949287055.1 uncultured Collinsella sp. | reverse complement strand
CCAGGTAGTCGATGTCCTGCGCCAGGCACTCCCCGCCCGACAGCGTGACCCCGCCGCCGGAGCGCTCGAAGTACATCCGGTCGGCGAGCAGGCGGTCGGCGAGTTCCGCGGCTGGCGGCGCCGGCGCGCCGGCGAGCTCGCGGGCGTCCTCAGGACAGAAGTCGACGCACCCCCCGCAGGCGATGCAGCGCGCGCGGTCCGTTCGGACACGCCCGGCGGCATCACGCGCGATGGCGGCCTGGGAACAGGCGGCGAGGCACATGCTGCACGATACGCAGCGGTCCTCATCGACCATGAGCTGCGGGGAAAACGACTGCGACTCGGGGTTGTGGCACCACGCGCAGCGCAGGGGGCATCCTTTGAAAAACACCGTCGTGCGTATGCCCGGCCCGTCGTGGGTCGAGAACCGCTGTATGTTGAAGATGAGGGGGCGCGCAGCCATCACCGTCTCCTTCGCATGAGAGCAGGACGGGCACCATTTTCTCAGAAACCTTCAGGCCCGTGATGCCCCGATTCGCCCTTGAACCCTATTGGGACAGCCCATTCATTGCGCCAGGATTGCGAAGTGAGTGCTTTGATTCTGAATTGGCGATTACAGATACTTGGCGTAACAGTAAATCCGCAGGTAGCTTAATTGCTACTGCAGTCGTATACAAAAGGTTTCCAAAACGAAGCGCACACTTCGCGACGTACGGACCTGATGCTACCGCCCGAAGCGCGATTTGCCCCCTCTCATGTGGCGCCATGCGATAGTGGCCCGTGATCGCACCATAGGACGCCGGGCAGTCCTCCTCAGGGACATATTCGGGACATGCCAAAGACTTTGGGCAGAACTTTGACCGTGCAAACAGGCGATACGGGGCATACTGCACGTATCCCGAACCACTCGACCCGTTTGGGACCTGTCGAGGACAAGGAGGCGGCCATGAACATCGGCGAGCGGATCCGTACGTGCCGCGAGGCATGCGGAATGTCGCAGGCGGAACTCGCCCGAGCGCTCTGGGTATCGCGCAACACGATCTCCAACTGGGAATGTGGAACCACGACCCCGGATATCGAGAGCTTCATCCTCATGAGCGCGCTGTTTGGCATCTCGATCGATAGGATGGTCCGCGAAGATTCCGACGTCATGGCCCGCGCTCTGGAACGCGACCGGAATCACCTGCTGCTCGTAGGCGGCACAGAGGCGCACGTCGAACAGGGCGCCAGCGATGACACGCCGACATGGCGCATCGACATGCCGTCCCCTGCGGACAATCCGGTCTTGGAAAGCTATCCCGCCATCGATGTCACCGCGCCGCCCGGTGCGACCGACTCGATCCGCCTGATTCGCCGTTGGGCTTGGTTCAACGCGGCGGGCTATCGCGTGGAGGAAGGTGGGCGCCCGATCGGGACGATCCGGCGCGGACGGGCGCTGTTCTATCCGTACTACGACGTGCGCATGGAGGGCTTCGGGCGCGTGCAGCTCAAGCGCGACCTCAAGGTTGCCGACGGCATCGCGACGGTCTACCGCCTTGAAGGCGAGGGTCTCTCCTTTGAAGGCAACGTGCTGGGTCCTGAATTCAGCGTGATGCGAAACGACGAGCCGCTCGTGCACGTTTGCGCGGTACCCGCAGGACGACACCTCGCCTTCTCGCTCGAGGTCGTCGACGAGGGAGCCCGGCCTCTCGCGCTCGGTGTCGCCCTCGCGATCCTGCTCATGCGAGATTACGACCGCAACCTCGTGCGCGATACGTGATGCCGCGCCGATGGCCCAAGTTGCCCCCAGCCCCTTTACAATGGTTGGGACACCGAACGCAACAGAAAGACTCCGAATGACCCGCACCCTGTACATCGATGCCGACGCGTGCCCCGTCACGCGCGAGGCGCTCGCCTGTGCGCGGCAGGCGCGCGTGCCCGTCGTCATCGTCGGCAACACCACGCAGAACCTCGCACGGCACATCCGCCGCAGCGATCCGCGCGATGCCGAGCATGCCCGCGGACGCGACGCCGCCCATCCGGGGTTTTGGGTCGAGGTGCTTGACGTGTCCATCGGCGCCGACAGCGCCGACTTCGCCATCGTCGAGCGCCTGCAGCCCGACGACGTCGTGGTCACGCAGGATATCGGTCTTGCCAGCATGGTGCTCGGACGCGGAGCGGCGGCCATCGGTGTGCGCGGCCGCATCTACTCGCGCGCGACGATCGACATGGATCTGTTCATACGCCACGAGGAAAAGAAGGTCCGGCGCGCCGGCGGGCGCACAAGCGGACCCGCGGCCTTCACCGACGAGGACCGCGAACGTTTTTCCCGCAACCTCACCGAACTGCTTCGACGGGCACGGCGATAGCGAGCATCCGCCGCGTCTCCCGGGTACCGTCAAGATTCTTGCGCACTTTCCGACAGCCTAACTGACCCGCCTTCCGGTACGGCTACTCATCCAGCAGGGTCACGCCCAGGTAGCGCCGGGA
>CASEEY010000197.1 GCA_949287055.1 uncultured Collinsella sp. | reverse complement strand
GGCCTGCGGGATTGTGCGCGACGGGAACGCCCGGCACCCGCTCTGCAAGGTTGACTCGTGCAGCAGCTTTGCGAGCTGCTTGCGCGTGGTGGCCCCCTTGGCCTTGGGCGGGGGTGTAAGATGGTGCGCGGCCTTGTGGCCGCGCTTTTTTATATTGTTTCGGTGCACGATAACGCGGGAAGGGAGGTTGCGCTCGATGTCTTTGGCCACGACGATGCCGGTCATGATTACGCAGGTGATCGCCATGTTTTTGATGATGGTGATCGGTGCGGTGCTGTATCGTGGTCGGCTCGTCGACAATGCGGGTTCGAAGCAGCTCTCGAACGTTGCCCTCTATGTGGCCACGCCCGCGGTGATTCTGCAGTCGCTGGCTACGACGTTTGACGCGGCCAAGATGGCCGCCGGCGCCGCCTGCATGGCGCTGTCGTTCATCTTTACGCTGGTGTCGGCAGGTGTGGCGCGTCTCTACTTCCGCGACCGCCGGCGCGCGGCGCAGCTGGGCATCACGATCTCCAATATGGGCTTCATGGGCATCCCGCTCGTGCAGAGCGTGCTGGGCGAGGAGTACGTCTTCTACATCTCGGCCTGCATGGCCGGTCAGGTGCCGCTTATCTGGAGCTACGGCATCTGGCTCATCTCGCAGGATGCGTCGAAGATCTCGCCGAAGAAGATCGCGACCAACCCCTCGATCGTCGCTGTCGTGGTGGGCATCGTGCTGTTTTGCTGCTCGATCGATTTGACCGGCGTCATCAAGGTGACCGCTCAGGACATGGGCAACCTCAACACCGGCCTGGCGATGCTCGTCATGGGCATCTACCTTGCCCAAACCGACCTGCGCAGCCTCGTGCGCGACCGCAATCTTTACGCCGCCTGCGCCTTGCGTCTGCTTGTCGTTCCGGCAATCGTGATGGCCGTCATGGTGATGCTGCCCCTCGATTCCGTCGTCAAGCTCGTGGTAGTCATCGCGCTTTCCACGCCTTGTGGCACGGTGTCCGCCATGTTCCCCCAGCTGTTTGGGGGCGACTATCGCTTCGGGGCGGGTTTGGTCTCGGTGTCCACACTGCTGTCGCTCGTGCTTATGCCGCTCGTCTTGGCGGCGTCGCTGGTTCTTTTTGCCTAGATCCAGGCAAAAAGGCGCTGCTGAAAGTCGAAAGAGAGAATGACACTCCCGTTTGGCGGAGGCGAAAACGCCTCTCGCTCTGGCGGCCTGGCGGAAGAGGCCTATTCGATGCTCTTGAGCGCCTCGATCATGTCGATGCGGTTGAGCGTGCGGTTGGTGATGAGGTTCACGACCAGCGCGAACACAAGCGGCAGCACCGCGGCGAGCACGTAGCTCACAGGCGTCACCGTGGTCAGGAAGCTGATTTGCGGCATCTTGAGCACGTGCAGCAGCATATCGCCCAGCACGTAGCCGAACGGCAGACCGCATACGATGCCGATCAGGGTGAGGATGATCGTCTCCTTGTTCACGTAGTGGTGCACCTCGCGCGGACGGAAGCCGAGTACCTTGATGGTCGCCAGCTCGCGCTCGCGCTCGGAGATGTTCGTGGTCGAGAGCGTGAACAGCACCGCGAAGGCGAGCGCCGCCGCCATGCCGAGCACGATGGCCACCACGGCGTTGATGAGCATGAACGACTGCGAGAAGTCGTCGGCGAGCTCGGAGGTGCTCGTTACGGACAGGAAGCGCGAGTCGTTCGAGAGTTCGTCGGTGAGCGCGGACTCGTCATCGTCGGCGGTGCAGCGGATCAGCATGCCGTTGGCCTCGAACGTGCCATCGTCGGTAAGCGCGCTCGCCCGGTCGCCGAAGGCCTCGAGATAGGCGGTCCGGCTCATGTAGATGTAGTTGCCCAGGAAGTTGCGTGCGACGGTTGCGACTTCGACCGTCGCCTGCTCGAGCTCGGAGTCCTGCACGTCCACGCTGTCGCCTGCATCGAACCCGAGCACCTCCGCGGCGTTTTGCGTGATGACGGCGCCATGGTCGGGCAGATCGCGGCTCGCCTGCGTCGCGCGATCGGTGATGCTAATGAAGCGCGACAGCGTATCGCTCGTCGCGTACTCGTCGGGCAGGACGATGAGCTGCACGCTCTCTTCGCCGTCCGCGAACTTGAGCGTCGTGGCGTCGATGTAGATGCGCACGAGCTCCTCGACGCGTGCGTCGTCGCCAAGTTCCTCGGCGGTCATGATGTCGTAGTGCGCGATGCGCTCGTACTGCTCGGGCACGAGTTCGGCGACGGAGTCCTTGATGGCGAAACCGCAGACGATGAGCGCCGTGCAGCCAAGGATGCCCGCAACCGTCATGAAGAAGCGGCGCTTGTAGCGGAAGAGGTTTCGTGCCGTGACCTTGTTCAGGAAGGACAGGCGGCGCCAGATGGCGGGGATGCGCTCGAGGAAGATACGCGAACCGGACTTGGGCGCCTTGGGACGCATGAGCTCGGCGGGCGTGCGACGGACCTCGGAGCGGCAGGCGAGGTAGGCCGTGCCGCCGATGGCCACGACGAAGATCGCCATGCCGCCCAGTCCGTAGACGGGGTCGAACGCGAAGGCGTAGCCGGGCAGCAGGTACATGATGTCGAAGATGATGAAGATGAAGGCCGGCAGCGCGATGAAGCCCAAGAACAGGCCGAACGCGCAGCCCACGATGCAGGCTGCCAGCGCGTAGACGAGGTACTTGGCGTAGATCTCGCTGTTGTGGTAACCGAGCGCCTTGTAGGTTCCGATGAGGCCGCGCTCCTCTTCCACGAGGCGGGTGATGGTTGTGAGCGATACGAGCACCGCGACCACGAGGAACACGATGGGGAAGAGCGTGCCGATGGCCTCGATGGAATCCGCGTCGGATTCGACGGAGGAGTAGCTCGAGTTCGACGAGCGGGTCTGCACGTACCAGGTTGCGGTGTCGATGTCGTCGATCTCGGCCTGCGCGTCGGCGAGCTCGGCCTCGGCCTCGGCGAACTGCTCGTCGGCCTCAGCGCGGCCCTCCTCCCACTCGGCCAGGCCGTCTTCGTATTCCGCCACGCCGTCTTCGTATTCGGCGACGCCCTCGTCGAGTTCCGCTTGGGCATCGGCGAGCTCGGCGCGTGCCTCGGCGAGCTGGCGCTCGGCATCGTCGAGCTGGGCGCGGGCGCTTGCGAGCTCGGCGTTCAGCTGGGCATAGGCGGCTTCGCGTCCCGAGGCCATCTGCGCCGCGAGAGTCGCCTGCGCGCTGGCGCGCTGCTCGGAAATCGTCTGGTTGAGCGTGGTGATTGCGGCGTTGTATTCCTGCTCCATGCGGGAGTCGAGTTCCGCCTGGGCGGCTACGCGCTGCTCTTCGATCTGGGCGTTGAGCGTATCGAGTGCCGCGGCGTGCTCGGCGGCGAGCCGCTCCTCGAGCTGCTGCTGCGCTTGTGCGCGCCGCTCTTCAATCGTCTGATCGATGGTCGGAAGCGCGGCCTCGCGCTCTTCGTCGAGGCTCTGATCGATCTCGGCCAGACCCTGTTCCCGGCCCGCTTCGATCTTCTCGTCGGCGGCGGTGTAGATCGGCTCGATGGTGGCAAGCGCCTGCCTGGCCTGCTCAAGCTGCTCTTCGAGCTCGGTACGCTGCGCGTCGAGCGCCTCGGCGCCGCCTTGCTCTTCGATGGCGTCGATGACTGGCTGCAGCTCCGCGCGCTGCATCTCGAGCGCGGCGATTGTCTCAGCGTTGGCGGGGTCACCCGCATCGAGGGAGGCAAGCTGCTTGTCGATATCCTCGATGGCCGCCTGCGCCTGCTCGTATGCTGTCAGGCTCTCGTCGATCTGGGCGATGGCGCACTGCAGCCGCCCGATGCTTTCGTTCAGCTCGTCGCGCGTTGGCGATCCTTTGGCAGTGAGCTCTGCGTCGATCGCGTCATAGGCCTGCTGGCGCTGTTCCTCGATTGTCGCATCGAGCTTGCCTACGGCCTCCTGCCGTGCCGCTTCGAGACGGGCATCGAGCTCGTCGATCGCCTGCTGGCGTCCCGCCTCAATCTGTGCGTCGAGCTCTGTTTGCGCTTGCTTGCGGGCGGCGGCAAACTGCTCCTCAATCTGCGCGAGCCCCTGTCGGTAGCCCTGCGCGATGGCGGTGTCGAGTTCGGCTTGGGCTTGCGTGCGCGCGATGTCGAATCGCTTGTTGAGCTCCACGAGGCCCTGGGCGCTCCCCGCCTCGATTTGCGCGTCGATCTGCGCCTGACCTTGTGCCAAGGCGTCGGCGAGAGTCTGCTCCACCTCGGCGGCGCCCTCGGCGGCTCCGCGCCCGTATTCGGCGCGCCCGTCGGCGAGCTCCGCTTCACCCGAAGCGACCTCGGCCCAGCCATCATCGATTTGCGCTTGGCCGTCATCGAGCTCCGCCTTGGCGTCGGCGAGCTGGGCCGCCGCGTCGTCGAGCTCGGCTTTGCCATCCGCGAGCTCGGCCTCGGCCTCGGCGCGCTCCTCCTCGTACTCGGCTCGCGCGTCGTCCAGCTCGGCTTGGGCCTCGCCCTTCACGGCGGCGGTGCGCGCCTGCTCGCGATCGGCGCGGATTTCGTCTTCGATGATGTCAGTGACCGCGGCCACGCGCCGTTCGTAGTCCTCCGAATAGCAGGCGAGGCCGTCGGTATCGGCGACCGCCACGTAGGCGACGGTGTAGGCATCGGAGATGACGTCATCGGCGGT
>CASEEY010000196.1 GCA_949287055.1 uncultured Collinsella sp. | reverse complement strand
TCGATCATGCTCGGCGCCATCGCGACGCTCGCGATCCTCGCTCCCCTTATGCGGATACTCGACACGCCCGTCGCGCGTTTCCCGCTTGTTGAACATCTTCTTGCCCATAGTTGCCTCCTCGGTGTCGGGGCTTCCTTTTGACACTTCGAAGATTACCGGGCCGGAGCACGCGGCAGGTAAACTGCCAGGGGACATCTGCGGCTCGCCGTGCACCCGCCATGTACCCGAAAGGTGGGGCGCGGGGCGCGGGGCGTACGCGCCGTGCGCTAGAAACACGGCGCGCACGTGCCGTGTGTGCGGGAAGCAAGGCGCATATCGCATCGAGCTCGCGCGCCGCATCCACTCCGGTAAAACATTTACCCGGTCGGATGTGACCGTTTGGGGCCAGATCGTGTCACAACGAACCGGGTAAATCTTTTACCTCTGGCGGGGCGAGGGATGGGAGCGCCATATGGTGGGCGGGCGGCATTCAGCAGCAAGACGCTATATGCGTGCAGAATATCCGGGGATAGACATCGCGCTTGAACAGGCAAACGTAGCAAAAAGCGCAGGCAAGCGCCCCTCCCCGCGCCGACGCCAGCGAGGACCGAAGCCCCCGCAGCAATCCCATCGGCGGCCAAGCCCTACCTCGGCCCCATCGGCGGCCGGGTCTCTCCATCGGCCCCATCGGCGGCCGAGCTCCCACATCGATCCCAGCGGCAACCGAACCCCCGCAGCGATCCCAGCAGCGGCCAAGCCCCTACATCGATCCCAGCAGCGGCTGGTCGTAGGCGAACAGTGCCTCGTTGACGCGGAAGATGTCGTAGACGCCGCGGTCGATGAAAAACTCGATGATCACGTCGAACTTGCTGCTGTGCGACAACGTGAGGCCCGCACGCGACAGCAGGTCCTGCGTCTGGTCGTAGTCGAGCTCAAGGGCCAGCGCGAGCGCCACCGCCGTGGGCTTGGTGGGCCGATAGCTCGCGTTCGCACGTATCTTGGCGAACAGCTGCCGGCTGATGTTGGCGCGCTTGTACACCTGCGCATCCGTCATGCCGCGCGCGTCGATGAGGGCGAGCAAAGTGGTTGAAAACGGCTCGTCCAGGTTGTCGAGAAGGTCCGCCAGATCGGCGGGCTTCGGCTGGGACTCGGATCCAAACGACATGCACTCGAGTGCAGCCGCAGTATACGAGGTCGAAGGCGCGGGCATCTGGGCGGACGGCACAGGAACCTCCGGGGCCATCGCCTCGTCCTCGAGCACCCAATCCGGCAGGCTCTCCCGCTCCTCCATACGACGACGGATATGGGGACTCGCCTCAACATAGGCGTCGTCAATATACTCCTGCAGATCGGCGAACAGGCTGCCGCCGGCACGGATCACGTCGCGGCTGAACACCACGAGCGTCACCTGGACGTCGTCGTCGACGCTGTCGAGGAAGGCCGCCGTCTCCTCACGCGCGATGCGCAGCGCCTCGGCCTGCGGGTACCCGAAGATGCCCGCCGAGATGAGCGGGTAGGCGACCGAGCTCGCCCCCAAGTGCTCTACCTCGGCGAAGATGCTTTGATAGCACGCCCTGAGCTGCCGCTCCTCACCATGCGCGCCGCCGTGCCATACCGGCCCGACCGCGTGCACGACCCACCGGCATGGCAGGTCGAAGCCGGGCGTGGCAACCGCACCTCCCGTGGGGCAATGGCCGATCGCGCGGCATGCCGCGTCCATGCGATCGAAGCCTGCCGCCGCAAACAGCGCGCCGCACACGCCCCCGCCCGGCGCCAGCTGCTCGTTGGCGGCATTGACCAGCACGTCGGCGTGGACGCGCGCGATATCGTTGCGCTCGATGGAAAACGGCACGGCAGGCTCCCCTCACTCGCTACGCACGATTGTACCTGCGTCCGCGTCCTCGCGATGTCCCGAAGGGAACCGCTGCCCCAAAAGGAACCAGGAGCGTTGGGGGGGCATACAGGCACGGCTCGATCTCCATCCGCCATCGGAGGTCCATGCGAAGGCCGGGGCCCGCAGCAGCGCGCCCACCCCGTCGGCCGAACAAAAACCGGCGCCCCGCCCGGCATGAATGCCGAACGGGGCGCCGCGAGATGAGTTGAACGGAACATGTCCCCAATCATCCGCCTAGCGCGTGTAGTACGTGTCCTCCAGCGGCAGCTTGGTGCGGTAGACGCCGTCGAGCGCGTAGTAGGCGCCCGCCACGGCCTGGGCCGTGGGGATCGTGGCGATCTCGCCGATGCCCTTGGCGCCGTAGCCCACGGGCAGCAGCTCGTCTTTCTCCACGTAGATGGCGTTGATGAAAGGAATGTCCGTGGAGCGGAACAGCCCCAGCGTACCGAACTTGGCTGTCGGCACGCCATCGACGAGCGGGAAGTCCTCCGTCAGCGCGTAGCCCATGCCCATGAGCACGCCGCCCTCGATCTGGCCCTGGATGGCGATGGGGTTCACCACCTTGCCGGAGTCGTGCGCGGCGTGGACCTCG
>CASEEY010000195.1 GCA_949287055.1 uncultured Collinsella sp. | reverse complement strand
CATGCATTCCCTTGCTTTGGAAATCCGATGGGGCGACTCACTGGCCCACGGGAATCGCCCGCCGAAGCCTCGCCCATCTGCTCGAGATAGCAAAAAGCCCCGCACAAGGCAGGGCTTATTTTGCGATGGCGGGAAGTACGGGGCTCGAACCCGCGACCTCCGACGTGACAGGCCGGCGCTCTAACCAAACTGAGCTAACTCCCCAGACAGCTCTTTGCTGCGAGAGCTAGTATACACAGACTTCCTCAGGCGGCGCAAGAACTTTTTTTAAAAACTTTGGCGATGCCGCACCGACGCGCAAACAAGACGTCTACCGGCGCACATAGGAACCATCCCCACCTGCTGCCGGCCCACAGATCCCCTACAGCTCGACGATCTCGGCGCCAAGGATCTGGCCGGCGCGCACCCGCAGGCGCGCCATGGTGGCGCCGCGCATGCTGCGCGGGTAGGTAGGCGAACCGGGGTTGATCAGAAGACCGGTCGAGCGCGGCACGATCGTGGGCTTGTGGGTGTGTCCGCACACCGCGACATCCACACCGCGTTCGGGCAGATCCTCGCGATAGTGCGTCATCGCAAAGCGAAGCCCCTCGTACTCAAAGGTCGCCTGGCGGCGCACATCCGGTCCGTAGTCGTAGAAGAAATCGTTGTTGCCCAGCACCGCCTTGAGCGGGGCGATAGTCGCCAGCTCGAAGTAATCGGCCTCGGAGGTCAGGTCGCCGGCATGCAGGATGAGATCGGCGCCCTCGAGCTGCGCGAGCAGCCTGTCGGACAACCGTCCATGCGTATCCGAGATGATGTCGATGCGCTTCGCGCCGTCGCTACCCATGCATGCGACCTTTCTGGGGCAACCTAGAGGTTGAGCGCCTTCTTGAGCGGCACGACGCGGCGGCGCGAGACCGGGATACGGTCATCGACCCCGGTGACGCCCAGCTGAATGGCGCCGGTCGCCGCGGTCTCGACGTCCTCGACGCAGGCGAGGTTGACGATATAGCGACGGTGCACGCGGAAGAAGCCGAAGTCGCCCAGCTTGGACTCGAACTGCGCGAGCGAGGTCGTGGACAGGTACCGGTCGTCCTCAGTGAAGATGCAGGAATAGTCGTCCTTGGCCATGATGTAGCGGATCTGGTCCACCGGAATCAGGACCTTGCGGCCGCCCTTCTCGACTGGGATGCGCTCGATGGGCGCCTTGCTCTCGGTCACGGGCTTCACGCGGGCGAGCACCTTGCCGATGGCCTGATCGAGTCGGGCCTCCTCGACGGGCTTGAGCAGATAGTCGACCGCATCGACGTCGAAGGCCTCGACGGCGTGGTCGCTGTAGGCGGTCACGAACACGACCGCGGGGGGATTCTTGAGCTTATGGAGGGCCTCGGCGAGCTGGATGCCCGATGCGCCCGGCATGGAGATGTCCAGGAACACGACATCGACCCGATTCTCCATCAGCATCTCGATGGCGGAGCGGACGCTCGCCGCCTCGCTGATGGATCCCATCTTGCCGGTCTGCTCCAGCAAGAAGCGCAGCTCGGAGCGTGCAGGCGCCTCGTCGTCGACGATCATTGCACGTAGCATAAGCGTGTAAATCCCTTCCCGTCAGATTCTGGCGATACGCGGCGCCCCGGCGGCATCCGCGAGCCGTGTAGCTATTCTACAACTCTCTGCCCCAGAATGCTGTTTTCCAAATCCAGCTTGAGCGAAACGGTTGTGCCCCGCCCCTCCTCGGACGCCACATTCGTGGACGAACGCGGACCGTAGAAGCGCAGGATGCGCTCGGAGATGTTGTGCATGGCGACCCCGGCTCCCCCGCCTTGGGGCGCATCGCGAGCGGGCACGTCCTCACGCATGTCAAACAGACGCGCCGCCGTCTTGGCATCCATGCCGGCGCCGTCATCCGCCACCTCGATGAGCACGATGCCCTCCTCGGGCATGCTCGCGCGCACCGAGATGTGCAGGGCGCCCTCGTCCTTCATGCCGTGGCGCACCGCGTTTTCAACGAGCGGCTGAATGATGAACGAGGGGACGGGCGCACCCTGCGCGTCCGACGTGATATCGAAGGTGTCCAGGATGCGGTCCTCGCCGAAGCGGGCCTTCTCGAACAGCAGATAGCGCGCCGTCTGGGAGATCTCGCGCGACAGCGGGATGAACGAGCCGGAGTTCTCGAGCGTCGCGCGGTAGAACGATGAGAACTCGCGCAGCAGCTCGCGGGCGCGCGTGGGGTCGGTCCGGGTGAACGACGCGATGGTGTTCAGGGTGTTGAACAGGAAATGCGGGTTGATCTGGGCCTGCAGGGCGCGCAGCTCGGCGCGGGCGGTGAGCTCGTCTTGCAGCTCGAGCTCGTGGATGGCGAGCTGCGTGGAGAGCAGCTCGGCGAACCCGGAAGCCAGTGCGTACTGCGTGCGGTTCACATCATGCGAGCGGCGATAGTAGAACTTGAGCGTGCCCACCGCCTTGTCGCGCACCTTGAGCGGCACGATGATGCC
>CASEEY010000194.1 GCA_949287055.1 uncultured Collinsella sp. | reverse complement strand
TGCCAATTCCGCCACGCCCGCGTGCTGTTAAAGTTTAGCAAATCGCGCGCCGAGTGCAAGGAGTTTTTTCGCAAATCTTGCACCGCAAAAACCGCCACCCTGCACGACGTCGCTCTTCTCCTACTTATCCGACGTGATGTGGATGGCAAAACCGCCGATCTCCTGCTTGAAGTAGACCAGGCGCGTCGTGCCGTCCGCATTGAGCGCGCGGGACTCCTCGTTGATCTCCATGCCGTGCTCGCTGAACCACTTCTCCGCAGCGGCCATGTCGTTCACATGGAAGCCGATGTGGCCCTTGGTGCCGCGACCGTTTTGCTTCATGGTCTCAACCAGCGTGTCGGAGAAAACCGATACGGGCGTATCGCGCGCCTCGAGACCCATCAGGTCGCCGAACTCCCCGGCGATGCGGTCGGCATCCGCGGGATCGGTCGCGTTGATACCCACGTGGGCGACGTACATATCAAACAGTTCGACAGGATTCTGGGTGTTCTCAGCCATAATGCTCCTTCCCGATGCCGCTGCACCAGCACTGGACAGGCGGCGCCATCGTTGCAATCGCGGCACGTCCGCCAACGCGCCATCTCGTATATCCGCTTTACCCATACGCAAGGTAATCGAAACACGAGACCCATGTTCGCAGCCCCGCGATGCACGCGCAATGGTCGACACGACAGATTCGCCCGCTCCTTCCAATGAGCGCCCGTGCATGAAGCGCCCGGTTGCGCGATAATACCCAAACGCACATCGTCCGCCCGCGCAGACGCAGGCGGTTTTAAGCTGGAGGACCCATGGAGCCGCTGCAGATCCTGACCATCGTCACCATCGTCATGTTCGTCGTGCTGGCGATCATCTCGATTGCCATCGCCATCAACAAGCGCCGCGCGTTCGCGAAGCTGACCATGCTGGTCGAAGAGCGCAAGTTTGACGAGTTCTTCCGCCTCATCGATGCGCCCTTCACGCGGCTGACGTTTCCCGACTACAACCGCACGTACTTCAAGCTCAACGCCTACATGGTGAAAGGCGACGACAAGGCCGCGCTCGAGGTGCTCGACGACCTCCTCTCGCGCAAGACGAGCGCCGAGCAGCGCGCCGACCTCATCATCAAGGCCTTCAACGTGTACATCAGCCTCAACAAGGGCAAGAAGGCCAAGGCTATGCTCAGAGAGATTGAGCAGCTCGACCCGTCCAAGTACAAAAGCGCTCAGGACGACTGCCGCATGATGTATGACATCGCCGTGCTCAAGAAGTACAACTACATCGAGCTGATGGAGAATGCTCTCGAAAAGAAATCGGGCCCCGCGCGCGGTCAGCTCGAGTACCTGCTCGCCCTGCAGTACCAAAACAAGGGCAACATGGAGAAGCGTGACGAGTACCTGAAGCGCTCGGTCTCCCGTATCAGCGAGGATTCGTAGCGGCGGCGCAGCTCTTCGATGCGCTAGGCGCCGAGCCGCCGTGCCAGTTTCTTTCGATACGCCCGCTGGAACAGCAAGCAGGCAGTCAAGGCCGCCGGGAACATGACTGCAACGAGGATCCCGATCTTCATGCTCCCCGCGATATCCGACACCATGCCGACAAGCGTGGGACCTACCGAGCACCCGACATCGCCGGCGAGCGCGAGCAAGGCGAACATCGCGGTGCCTCCCCGACGGAACGTCGCCGACGCGCGGCTGACCGAACCTGGCCACATGACACCGACCGAAAAGCCGCACAAGGCGCAACCCACGAGGCTCAGCTGCGGCAACGGTGCCAAACAGATGACGAGATACGACATCAGACACGCGCAGCCGCTTAGCAACATGATGACGTCGAGATCCCACCGGCCGCCGAGCTTTGCGTATAGCGCGCGCGACAGCCCCATCAGCAGGGCGAACGCCATGGGACCGGCCAGGTCGCCCACCGTCTTACCCACGCCGAGCCCCTGCTCGGCAAAGGTCGAAGCCCACTGGCTCACCGACAGCTCGCTCGCACCGGCGCAGAGCATCATGGCCAGCAACACCCAGAACATCTTGCGGGAGCACAGCTCGCGCACCGTCATGCCGGATTCGTCATCGGGCACCGGCGTCGAGATCGGGCTTCTGTAAAGCACGAAACCGTTGACAATCGGAACGACCGTCCATAGGAACGCCAGGATGCGCCAGCTGCCCGTACCCACCACGGCGAAGTACGCAGTAGACAGCAGAACGACGCCGACGGTACCCCAACAGTAGAAGGAATGGAGCAGGCTCATCGCACTCGCCTTGTTCTCAATCGGACACGCTTCGACGATGGGACTGACCAGCACCTCGATGATGCCACCACCGATGGCGTAAGAGACCACGGCGATCAGGATGCCGACAAACGGATCGATGAGCTCGGGGAGGACGGCAAGCATGATGAGCCCAGCCGCGGCCATTACGTGCGCAGCGACTACAGAGGCGCGATATCCGATAATGTCGATAAAGCGAGCGGAGACCACGTCGACCAACAGCTGCACGATGAAGTTGATGGTGATGAGCATGGTGATCTGGGAGAGCGGGATACC
>CASEEY010000193.1 GCA_949287055.1 uncultured Collinsella sp. | reverse complement strand
CGCTTTCGCTCCATATGCGGAAAGACGGAGACGGGCCCCTACGCCCCCTAGGTGGCGTAGGGGGCGAATAGGGACCGCTCACCCATCCCATCAGTGGGCCGCCCGCCCCGATGGGTTGAAACGAACACGTCCCCATCTGACCCGTTATCGCTGCGTGATGGTGGCGAGCTCGGCGACGAGGTTCTTCACGGTCTGCGCGGTCTGAGCGCACGACGTCTCGCCCGTGCCGGAGTCGTCGGTCGCGCCGTCCTGAGTTGCGCCCAGGTGCACGAGCAGGGCGCGCGATGCGACAGGCCAGCTCGAGCTGTCGCCCGACGCCAAGTCCGCCAGGTCGCCAGCCTCGTTCAGGCCGAAGCAGCCCGCGGCGGCGGAGCCGTTCACATCGGTGCTGCCCGCACGCAGATCGACATGCCGTCGTCATCCGCAACCGGGTTCGTCTTGCACACCATGGCCAAGCTGCCGGAATCCTCGACGTACTTCCACACCTCGACGGCGTAGTCGGCGGTCTGCGGACCATAGTCGGCCGCGCGCAGGGCATCCGAGCGCTCCTCAACGGAACCCGAGGTGGCAAAGGAGCGATCGGTGCAATACGCGACCACCAGGTACTCGTCCCCGTCGCCGAAATCGACCAGCTCGGCATAGCTCACGCCGGCGACCCACGCCAGATACTGCCCGTCATCGATCTGCATGACGGTGATCGACGCGTCACCATAGGTGTCGACCAGGCCCGTGAGCTTGTCGCGAAATGCCTCGTACTTGCTGCGGACCGTCAGCTCGCCCATATCGTCGACGCCCGCCGGCGGCTCGACCGTCAGCACGTCGGGGATCTTGGCATCGCCCGACGCGCCCTGAGCCGCGTTGTCGTACACGAGCGGCGGCAGGTCGTAGACGGCGTCGTCGTGCTGCGCGTCGACGATGGCCAGCCAATAGGTGCCCGCGGGCAGTTCGCCGAAGTCCGCCATGGTGAAGCCCTCGCCGCCGGTGACGTCGAGCGTGGGCATGTCGACGATGCTCTGCGCAGCACCCTCGGCATCGTCGGCGGCCTTGACGCGCACCGTGTAGCGCTCGACCGGCTGCTCCGCGTCGAGCATGGGGACGATGCGCGTGTCACCCGTCACCGTGACCTCGTCGCTCGAGGCATACGCGGCCGTGAGCTCCCTCTTTCCCGAAACGGCGTCGGCGATGCCCGACGGCCCACCCGCGAGCGCAAAGGCGGCGATGGCCGCCACGACGACCACGCAGGCGACGACCGCGGCGACGATCTTGCCGGTGTTGCGGGCCGGCGGCGGGGGCGGAGGCGCGACCCTGCCCGCGGACGCGCCGCCCTGCGGGGTTACCGGCTGCCACGCTCCGCCTGCATAGGGCGCGCCTTGGGGACCCGTGGCACCCGTGTGCACGGCGGGCGCCTGCACGCCAGCTCCGGACACGGGGCCGTATGTCGGCGTGCTCTGCTGCGGGGCCTGTACGGCTCGAGCGCCCTGTGCGCCCTGCGCGCCCTGCAGGTCGCGCGGGGCAACCACCACGGTGCCGGAGTCCCGCACCTCGGAATCGGGCGCGATAACCGTGGTGCCCCGATGCGGCGCCGCGCCCGCGGGGGCTTGTCCCGCCTCGCCTTGTGCCGACGCGGCACCGACCCCCGCAGGAATCTCGCCTGCCAGGCGAGCGCCGCAGATCGGGCAGTCCGTCTGCCCTGCTGCCACCGACGCGCCGCAGACGGGACAGGAGAACTTCTCCACCTGCTCGCCTTCGTCCGCTAGGTCGATGGGTGCGGCAGAAGAGAGGCCGCCGGTCGGTCGCTTGAGATCGATGAGCTTGCCGCACCCGGGGCACCGCAGCTTGCGGGCCTCGCGCGCGACCTCGGCGTGGATGTACTCCCCGCACTGGGGGCATTCCATCGAAACGACCATGAGGTTCGCGTTGGCGCGCGACGCCGAACGGCCCTTCGCGGGGTTCGCGCGGCCGCCGGCACCCGTTCCGCCGGCGCCGCCCGTGGCAGGCGCATCTGCGCGGCCGGCGTCAAAGCCCAGCGGCGCTCCGCAGTTGGAGCAGGTTTTGCGGTTTCCATCCTGCTTGGCGCCGCAGTGCTTGCAAATCATCGGACGCCCCCGTCGTGCAGGGCAAGCCCGGTCGCACCGGAACCGGATATCGCGCCATCGGACGACGCCTCGGCCGCCGCGGCAGCGTTCACGCGCGCCTCCAGCAGGTCGATCGTGTTGCGCACGATATCCACCGCGTCCTCCACGCACGTGACGTCATCCTCGTCGACCGCGTCGTTGGAGTAGTGGCGCGACAGGCCATCGAGCGCGCCCTCCTCGGTATCGCTCGCGTTGGCGAGCAGCACCGCGTCGCAGCTCCTCCAGTCCGCAAGCGCCGTGCGGTAGGCGTCCTCGTCCACCTGCTCGCTGCCGGCGAAATAGTGGATCTCGCCCGTAGGCCCGTTGTCGTTTTCGACCACGTCGACGACCATCGCGTTAACCACGCCGAAGCCGTCGTCGGTCACGCCGTAGAAGTCGAGGGTCTCGCCGCCGAACGAATCCGTGTAGCCGCGCGTGCACAAAACCAGGTTGCCCGTCTCGGGGTTACGGGCGTACTCGAGGTAGGACAGGCCGACCACACCCGAGCCGGCGCCGTTGGCAGCGCCGTTCGAGATGCCGCGGAACAGCTGTATGAGCTCGCCAGACTCCTCGTCGTACTCCCAGATCTCGACGGTATAAACACCGTAGCCGATACCGTTCATCATCACGCGCGCGCCGGCGTCATCGATGTACGCGACGACCAGCCGCTGCGCGCCGTCGCCGAAGTCGACAAGCTCGGCGTAGGCAAGCCCGGAGATATAGGCCGTCCATGAGCGGAGATATAGGCCGTCCATGAGCCGAAGCCGCCGTCGACCGTCTTGACGCGCGCCTCGCCGTAGGCGTCCTGGAGTTCCTGGATCTTGGCGAGGAACAGCCGCGAGGCCTTGTCGGGCGCGGTCGTGGGATTGGGCTCGATGTAGATGGTGTCGTCGGGGCTCTCATCATCCACGACGACGGGCGGCAGGGTCTGCTTGTCGCCGCCGTCCGGCTCGATGACCGGGTAGTAGGTGCCGTCGGGCGCATCGGACGGTAGGATATCGCGCATGGCGAAGCCCTCGACGCCCGTGACGTCGATTGCGGGGATGTCGTCGATCTCGATGCGGGAGCCCTCATCGTCGGTTGCGCGCACGAGGCGC
>CASEEY010000192.1:1330-4575 GCA_949287055.1 uncultured Collinsella sp. | reverse complement strand
GGTGAGAGGGCCGCTTCATCTTCTGCTTCGCCGTTTACCACCATACTTACCCTATTCCACATGCACTCAAGATGGATTCACGCGGTCACCGTCCCCATCACCCCTCCCCCCTTGCGAATCATGGCGCAGGAGCCCCCCGATATTAGAATCCCTGTTCCCCGATGAGCCAACGGGCCAGATCGAGCACCCTGATGCCGTCAATCGTGTAGTCGTCGTGTCGTGTCCTCGCGATAAGAACCTTGGGGTAGGCATCTCGTATCGCACGCAGAGGAGCGAGCTCGCGCTCGAGCGTCTCGGGTGCGTCTACGTTATCGCTCACCTGAATGTAGACCTGCTCCGACCCTCGCTTGACGACGAAGTCGACCTCCTTCTGGTAGAGCTTTCCCACGTAGGTCTCGTATCCGCGGCGAATGAGCTCCAAGAACACCGAGTTCTCGTACATGCGGCCCCAATCCATGTTGCGCGTGCCGAGCACCGCGTAGCGCATACCCGTGTCGCACACGTAGTGCTTCGCCTGCGTGCTCAGGTACTTCTTGCCCTTGATGTCATAACGCTTGGCCTCGTAGAAGACGAAGGCGTCCCTCAGGTGCGAGATGTAGCGCCCAACCGTGACGTGGTTGGTCGACACTTTGTTTGCGTCGAGGGTGTTGGCGATGCTGTTCGGCGAGTTAAGGTTTCCGGTGTTGTCCATCATGTACTCGGCGAGCCGCTCGAGCACCAGCGTGTCGGGCAGACGGAACTTCTGTACGAGATCTCGCGTGAGGATAGTCCTGTAGACGTCCCTGATGTAGCCGTATGACTCTGCCATGTCACGATACTCATAGGATCCAGCGAGGCCCCCGCGCTCGATATAGCGGTCCAGCTCTTCGTCGATGGCCCCCTGTTCGCCGAAGTATGCGCGGAACTCACCGAAACTGAACGGCAGAACATGAATCTCGCGGTGCCTGCCGGTGAAGAGCGTGGCAAGGTCGGA
This sequence comes from uncultured Collinsella sp., assembly GCA_949287055.1. Taxonomy (GTDB): domain Bacteria; phylum Actinomycetota; class Coriobacteriia; order Coriobacteriales; family Coriobacteriaceae; genus Collinsella. Next base: position 3,602 of record CASEEY010000192.1, on the reverse strand, counting down.
ACTCAGAAGGAACGCATTCGACCCGGTAAGATAGATGTCCCACCCTCCCCGGGCATGAATGCTGTTGATTGCCCTCTCGAAGCCCTCGCACCGTTGCACCTCATCGATGAATAGACGGTTTCGCACACCATCCTTGTGGGATTTGGCAATCCTGTCGTGCAGAGCGTGATATTCGAGGAGCTCTTCGTTGTCGAGGTCGAGCAGATCGATGTAGAGGCTGTTTGACAAAGGGTCCCGCTTCTTGAGCTCGGCGGAGAACGCCTTCATAAGCTCGGACTTGCCCGAGCGGCGAACGCCGGTTATGACCTTGATGTCGCCTGTCCCCTCCACGGAGCGGAGTCGCTCGAGGTACGATGCGCGCTCGACCCAAGGCATACGAGTTCCAATCTCACCGGTTTCGAAACAACCATAATATTAAAGTTTCGAAACCGCTGACGCAACGTCTCGCACGATAGAGGCGGTCGACGAGGAGGGCAACTAATTGCAGCACCTCATCTACCGCACAGTGCCGCAATTCATAGTGCGGGACCGCGGTGGTAACCCTTGCAGCGGTGATGACCTCCGGCATCGGAGCGGGGCCCATCGTCACGGCTCTCGTCGGGTCGAGCTTCTCGGGATTGGACGGTGCCGCGCTGGCGAGCGCGTGCCTCGCATACTAGAGACGTCTATGCCGAAAGCAACATGGCAAGACCCATTATTTCCGCAGGTAGACCTGGCAATTGGCTTGCGAATACCACACGAAATCACAACAACGACATGAACGAAAAGACACGAGTAAAAACGAGGGGGACCGCTCTCGGCCTCCCTCGCGAAGAGCCTCAACTATTCCCACTCGCGATCAAATCGCTCCTTTCCATGGCCTCTCGTCCACATGATGTAACGGTCGTCTCCCCATTCTCACCGGAATCAGGTGATTTCAGGGCACCCAAGTTGAACTCAAAAATGAGCTCAACACCTCTATCGGTCGGCGGCTTCCGAGCAGCTTGCATCCCCCGAGGAGAGCAGGCGCCTCCGGCATGACCGATACCTGCTAGATGCGCACGATATAACCGTCCTTGCGCGGGGCGGCCGCGCCCTCGGGTCCCGCGGCGTATCCCAAGGCGATCGCACCCACGCCGCGCAGCGTCTCGGGCCGGCCCCACTCCCTGAGGAGCGCCTTGCCCTCCGCGCCGTCAAAGACCTCGCGCTCGCGGTGGATCCAGCAGCTGGCGAGCCCCAGGGCGTGCGCCGCGAGCATGAGGTTCTCCAGCACGCAGGAACCGTCCTCAACGAAAGTGCCGCGTCCGCCGTCGGCGAGCACGACCACGATGACCGGGGCGCCATAGTACGGGTCGGTGTCCCTGCCCATGACGGCGGCGTTGAGCCGGCGCAGGCGCTCGCGGGTCTCGGGGTCGGTCACCGCCACGATCACCGGAGACTGATGGCCGCCGCCGGTGGGCGCGAAGGTGCCCGCCTCGAGCACCTGCTCGAGCAGGTCGGCGGGCACGGGATCTGCCTTGTAGGAGCGCACGCTGCGGCGCGTTTTGATGAGGGCGCACGCTGCGGCGCGTTTTGATGAGGTCGAGAAGATCGTTCGTCATGGCATGTCCCTTCTCTCGCTGGGGCCGTCGGTACAGAAAAGCCGCCCGTCTGCCAGAGGCAGGCGAGCGGCGAAAAGGTGACGGCATCCAGAAAAATCCGCTGAGATTTTCAAGGCTCATTATGGACCCGTTCCGCGTGATGTCAAGCGCGCTGCAAGCGATGCCGCGAGGCGGCTCGGCCGGTTCTCGCTCAAAGCCCGTTCGATGCTGGAACGCCTGCGCGCAGGTGCGGCGACTTAGTTCTTGACTTCCTCAGGAGCGTTCTTTAGACTGAACCGGTCTAAAATCGTGTGGACTTTTCTGGGCGCAAGCCACCTTTTTGCCACGCAACCGGGTCTCGGTCGCGTGGTTTTTTCATACTGGTCGTCGGCGTCTTCCCGACGGGCAGCGCCTCCTTCCGATGGCTCGGGTCGTGTGGAGCCTGTGCCCCGCGTCATGCGGGGCGGAAGGAGGAGAGGGCATGAAGCATGTGATCGATCGGGAGACCTCTACTGTCGAAGCCGCGACGCCCGGTCGCCGCCGGGTAATAGCCGCCCTGCAGGTTTTCGCAGGCGGGGCCTGCTACGGCGCCATGGCCACCACGTACAAGCTCGCGTACGCGGCAGGGTTCACCTCTGCGCAGGTGGTGGCGAGCCAGGCCTGGTTCGGCTGCCTGTTCTTCGTGATCGCCGCCGCCCTGAGGTGCGTGCGCA
>CASEEY010000192.1:0-1259 GCA_949287055.1 uncultured Collinsella sp. | reverse complement strand
CGCATCGAGCCCTTGCAGGCACTTAAGCTCATGGGTCTCGGCGCTCTCACCTGCACCACCTCGATCCTGTACTGCTACGCCATGAGCGTGCTGCCCGCGCCCGTGGCGCTCACGCTGCTGTTCCAGTTCACCTGGATGGGGCTCGTCTGGCAGACCGTCATGACGCGCCGCGCGCCCAGGCCCCTCGAAGTCGCCTCGGCCGCGGTCATCGTGTTCGGCACTGTGTTCGCAAGCGGCGTCTACAAGACGGGGCTTGCCGGCTACGATCCCGTGGCGCTTGCCTGCGCCCTCGGCGCGGCCGTTACCTGCTCGCTGTTCGTCACGCTCTCCGGCAAGGTCGAGGTAGAGTGCTCCAACGAGCAGCGCGGCGTCATCGTGTGCCTGGGCGCCGGCCTCATGTCGCTCATCGTGTGCCCGGACTACCTCGTCTCCGGCGTCGTCTTTCAGGGCATCCTGCCCTTCGCCGCCATAGCGGGCCTCTTCGGCCTCATGTGCCCGGTGCTGCTCTTCGGCCTGGGCTCGCCGCACCTGCCCGCCGGCCTCTCCACCGTCATGGCCGCCGCCGAGCTCCCCGCCGGCCTTCTCATCGCCATGATCGTGCTTAGCGAGCCCCTCGGTGTCATCGAATGGCTGGGCGTGGTCGTTATCCTCGCCGGCGTGTGCCTCGCGCAAGTGCCCGCGCTGAGAGGGGATCGTGCGCAGAGACCGACGGTATAGCCGCGCCAATGAGGCAGCTGCGGCCTCCGAACGTTCGGTCGGATGCCGCAGCCGGCGGGGACAATGCGATTATCTAAGGGGAAAGGGCGGAATCGGAATGCAGGAGGGGCAGGCGCCATGCAGAGTACAGCTTCATCGGCAAGACGGATGAAGAGAACTCCCTGGTATGCGCCACCGGCGATGTCCCGTCGAACGTTGTTGAGCGAGACGGCTGGTGGAGGGGCTTCCGCATCCAAGGGATGCTGGACTTCCCTCTCATCGGGATACTGGCCGGCATCGCGGAGACGCTGGCGGAGAACGGCATCTCGATCTTTGCCATCTCGACCTACAACACCGACTACGTTCTGGTGAAGAAGGAGAGCTACCAGAGAGCACTGGACATTCTCGAGCAAGCGGGATACAAAATCGTCAAGTGACGGCACCGCCTTCTCCTAGGCAGCGTCTTTGTGGTGCGCCTGCCCCTCACGTAGGAGGACACGGGGGTGTCTCTATATCGTGATGCCCTTTTGATACGGGGCCACGCGAGCGAGCGGCATGCCTCC
>CASEEY010000191.1 GCA_949287055.1 uncultured Collinsella sp. | reverse complement strand
GCGCTCGACTGGAACGCGCGCGAGTTCCACGGCTACACCACCGAGGCCGGCATCACCTACAACGCCTACCTCATCCTGGACGAGAAGGTCACGCTCATCGACACCGCCAAGGTCACCTTCACCGACGAGCTGCTCGAGCGCATCTCCTCGGTGATCGACCCGTCCAAGATCGACGTCCTCATTGCCAACCACGTGGAGATGGACCACTCCGGCAACACGCCCACGATCAAGCGCCTGGCGCCCAACTGCCAGATCTACTGCTCCGCGCCGCAGGGCGTGAAGAACATGACCGCGCACTTTGGCGACCTGGGCTACAACGGCGTCAAGACCGGCGACACCCTCTGCATCGGCAAGCGCACGCTGGCGTTTGTCCAGACGCCGATGGTCCACTGGCCCGACAACATGGTCACCTACGACGCCTACGACAAGATCCTGTTCTCCAACGACGCGTTTGGCCAGCACTTTGCCAGCTCGGCGCGCTTTGACGACGAGAACGACATGTGCGAGGTCATGCACCAGGCGCACAAGTACTACGCCAACATCGTGCAGCCGTATCGCGCGCAGGCCGCGGCGGCGGTGAAGGCGGTGCGCGGGCTGGGCTCGGACGCGCTGGAGCTGATCTGCCCGGCGCACGGCGTCATCTGGCGCAGCCACGTGGAGGACATTCTCGCTGCGTACGAGGGCTTCGTGTCCGGCGAGGTGCAGGAGCGTGCGCTCGTGGTGTACGACTCCATGTGGCACTCCACCGAGAAGATTGCCCGATCGCTGGTGGATGGCTTCCTGGCTGCCGGCGTCCCCGCGCAGCTCATGGACCTCAAGGAGAATCACATCTCCAACGTGATGGACGTGTTCATGGACTGCAAGTACGTGTGCGTGGGCTCGCCGACGCTCAACAGCCAGATGCTGCCGACCGTGGCCGGCTTCCTCACGTACATGAAGGGCCTCTCGCCCAAGAACGAGAACCGTGTGGGTCTGGCGTTTGGCAGCTACGGCTGGGCACCGATGGGTCCCAAGAACGTCGCGGCAGAGCTCGAGGCGGCAGGTTTCCGGATGCCCGTCGACACGCTTGCCGTGAACTGGATACCCGGCGAGGAGCAGCTGGATGCCGCCCGCGACGCGGTGGCGAGTCTGATGGCCTAGGGACGCTGCGGGTAATAGGACCCAAACGTACAGGGGCCGCCCGTTTGGGCGGCCCTTTTTTCTTAACTTGCACGTAGCTGACACGATTGGAAAAAACTATCGAATCAAACCCAGCCATGGACCGTCCGAAACCATCTATCTTCGTGTAAACAGCAGGGGAGGGTTCATGAGGGAGCTAAGGGTTGGGTTTGAGTCGGCGCTGGACTTCTGGCGGTCGGCACGTGTTGCTGCGCCCGGTCGGGTCTCCGAGGACCCCGAGGGGAAGGTCTACGGTGCGCGCGAGCTCTCGCTCTCCGAGCAGGTGAGTCTTGCGTGCAACCTCTGCAACACAGAGCCCCCACTCGACATCGTGGTGCCTGATGCGGCTATGCGCATCAACAGCGAACGCGTGAGCAGCCATGTGTGGTCGGGTCCAATTCTAGAGAAGCACCTTGTTCTTCTGAGTGGCAGCGTGCGGGTCTGCCGTCCGCCGGCTCTGTTTGTACAGCTTGCTGCAGTTATGGGCGAGGTCGATCTCGCGAGGGTTGGATACGAGCTGTGTGGCACCTATACGCTCGACGGGGGCTCAGAGAGCGTAGAGGGCATCCCACCTTTGGCCAATCTGGATGAGCTCGTTGGATATGCAAGGTCCGCGAAGGCTATCGGGGTCCGCGGTGCTGCAAGAGCGCTGCGCGTTCTCGATAACGTGGTTGAAGGGTCGGCCTCTCCCGAAGAGACCAATGTCGCCATCTTCCTAGCAAGCTCTCGACTGCATGGAGGTGCCGGAGTTCCTGGGTTTCGCATGAACGTTTCGATGCACCTGCCCGACGAGCTCGCGGCGGCATTGGGCCAGAAGACTGCAAAACCTGACTTCTCGTGGCAAAACGGTACGGTCGGAGAGTATGACAGCGACGCGTTTCATCGCAGTCCTGACGCTCGCGTCCGCGATGAGAGGAAACGGCGCGCCTATCAGGCTGTGGGGCTTGATTGCGTCACCATGACACGGGGAACCTTTCGGAGCAACGTGGAGCTCGACCTGTTCGTGGCAGACCTGGAAAAGAGTCTCGGCCTGCATCGGAACCCGCCAAGCGAAAGGATGCTCGCCGCTCGACGGGATCTCCGCGAGCGATTGTTTGGCCCAGAGGATATCGCGATGGCAATTCGAGCGCTCAGGGACTAGGGCGCGTGCGTTGCCGTTCCAAAATGACGTCTCGTGCAACAATTTGCCAGTCCGGAAATCAAAATGCCCGCTCGTGTAGCACGAAGTAGTTCACAAAAGAAGCCGAACATTATTTTCGGAATTAGTTATCTGGGCAAATGCAATGCCGCTTGATTTCTCGGAGGCATGGCGCCAAAAAACATGCTGCACGAATGAGCATTTTGATTTGTGAAATCGCTCGATGTTGCACGAACGGTCGTTTTGCTGTGCCGCG
>CASEEY010000190.1 GCA_949287055.1 uncultured Collinsella sp. | reverse complement strand
GTGTCCAACCATCTCTTCGACGATGTAAACCGGGACGTGCTTGCGGCCGTCGTGCACGGCGATCGTGTGGCCGACCATCTCCGGGAAGATGGTGGATGCCCGCGACCAGGTCTTGAGCACGCTCTTCTTGCCGGTGTTGTTCATTTCAACGATCTTCGCCAACAGGCGTTCGCTGACGAAAGGTCCCTTCTTGACCGATCTGCTCATAGAGCTGTGAGCCTCCTTCCATAGGGCGCTTGGGGCTTACTTCTTGCCCGCACGCTTGACGATGAACTGATCAGAGTACTTCTTGTGCTTGCGGGTCTTCAGGCCCAGCGCAGGCTTGCCCCACGGGGTGACAGGCGCGGGCATGCCGACCGGCGACTTGCCTTCGCCGCCGCCGTGCGGGTGATCGTTCGGGTTCATCACGACGCCGCGGACGGTCGGGCGGATGCCCAGGTGGCGGCTCTTGCCGGCCTTGCCGATGCGCACGTTGCTGTGATCGGTGTTGCCGACGGTGCCGATGGTCGCCTTGGCCTCCATGGAGATCATGCGCACCTCGCCCGAGGGCAGGCGGATCTGCGCATAGGCGCCTTCCTTGGCCATCAGCTGCGCGGCGTTGCCGGCGCTGCGCACCAGCTGGCCGCCCTTGCCGGGCTTGAGCTCGATGTTGTGGATCAGCGTGCCGACCGGGATGTTCTTGATCGGCAGCGCGTTGCCCGGCTTGATGTCGGCGCTCTCGCCGCTCATGACGGTATCGCCGGCCTTCAGGCCTACGGGCGCCAGGATGTAGCGCTTCTCACCGTCGGCGTAGTTCAGCAGCGCGATGAACGCCGTGCGGTTGGGATCGTACTCGATCGCGGCGACCTTGGCGGGGATGCCGTCCTTGTTGCGCTTGAAGTCGACGATGCGGTACTTGACCTTGTTGCCGCCGCCCTGGTGGCGGACGGTGATCTTGCCCTGCTTGTTGCGGCCGGCGTTCTTCTTCAGATACTCGACCAGAGAGCGCTCCGGCTCCTTTTTGGTGAGCTCTTCGTACGTCAGCACCGACATGAAGCGGCGGGCCGGGGAAGTCGGCTTATAAACTCTGATTGCCATTTGCTGTTCCTCCCTAATTACTGGGCCATGCCTTCGAAGAACTCGATGGTCTTGGAGTCTTTCTTGAGCGTCACATAGGCCTTCTTGATTTCGGGGGTGCGGCCGGACGTGCGGCCCTGGCGCTTGATCTTGCCCAGGGTGCGCAGCGTGTTGACCGTGTCGACCTTCACGCCGTCGAAGACGGCCTCGATCGCCTGCTTGATCTCGGTCTTGTTGGCGCCAAGCGCCACCTCGAACACGTAGCGCTTGTCCGCGAAGCCGTCGTACGCCTTTTCAGTCAGTACGGGGCGCAGGATGATATCGTGCGGGTTCTTCATTACGCGTACACCTCCTCGACGAGCTTCACGGCGTCCTGGGTGATGACGAACTTGTCGTGCGCGAGGATGTCCAGCACGTTGATCGTGTTGACGTACGCGCACGTGACGCCGGGGATGTTGCGCGCCGCGCGGGAGACGGTCTCGTCCTTGCCGGGCAGCACCAGCAGCGTCTTCTTCTCGCAGCCGAGCTTTTGCAGCATGGTGGCGACGAGCTTGGTCTTGGGGGCGGAGAGGGCGATCTTGTCCAGCACGATCATCTCGCCGTCGTTGACCTTGGAGGTCAGCGCGCCCTTGAGGGCCAGGCGCTTGACCTTGCGCGGCACGCAGACGACGTAGTCGCGGGGCTTGGGCGCGAACACCACGCCGCCGTGCGTGAACTGGGGCGCGCGGTTGGAGTGATGGCGCGCGTTGCCGGTGCCCTTCTGGCGGTAGATCTTGCGGCCGCCTCCGCGGACCTCGCCGCGGGTCTTGGCCGACTGGGTGCCCTGGCGCTTGGCGGCCAACTGGCTGCGCACGACCAGGTGAATGGCCGCTTCGTTGACGTCGGCGGCGAAGATCTCTTCGCTCAGCTCGATCTCGCCCACGGACGCGCCTTCCTGATTCATAAGAGCAATCTTAGGCATGAACGGTTCCTCCTTCTCCCGGTTTAGGCCTTGACGGAATCGCGGATCACGAGGTAACCGCCATTCGGGCCGGGCACTGCGCCGCGGACCAGCAGCAGGTTGCGCTCGGCGTCGACGCGAACCACGGACAGGTTCTGGATCGTCACCTTTTCCACGCCGTAGTGGCCGGGCATATGCTTGTTCTTGAAGACGCGGGACGGGGTGGAGTTAGCGCCCATCGAGCCCACGCCGCGGTGGTACTTGGAGCCGTGCGCCATGGGGCCGGTGTGCTGCGACCAGCGGTAGATCGCGCCGGTGTAGCCGTGGCCCTTGCTGGTGCCGGTGATGTCGACCCGGTCGCCCTCGGCGAAGATGTCGGCCTTGATCTGCGCGCCGACCTCGTAGGCGGAGCAGTCGTCCAGGCGCAGCTCCTTGAGCTTGCGGGTGGGGGCGACGCCGGCCTTCTGGAAGTGGCCGGCCTCGGGCTTGTTGACCAGCTTCTTGGCGCGATTCTCGGCATAGACGTCGAAGCCGACCTGCAGCGCCTCGTAGCCGTCCTTTTCAGCCGTCTTCTTCTGCACGACC
>CASEEY010000189.1 GCA_949287055.1 uncultured Collinsella sp. | reverse complement strand
GGCGTGCCCCGGCGGCTGTGTGGGCGGCGGCGGCCAGCCGATCCACGACGGCCGCGAGCTTGCCGGCGAGCGCGGCGACGTGCTGTGGGGGCTCGATGCTGCCTCCGAGGTCCGCTTCAGCCACGAGAACCCCAGCGTGAAGCTCGTCTACGACGACTATCTCGAGCATCCGCTCTCCGAGCGCGCCGAGGAGCTCCTCCACACCGACCACACCGCCTGGTCCATGGGATAATAGGGACAGGCACTTTTTTCCCATTTGCCGCGGCTGGGACCAGTTCCCGGCCGCGGCTTTTCCGTTTGCCGATATCACCTGTATTCCGCCATCTGTTATTTGTGCCTGCCGGCATACGGATGGTAAGAGAGACGATTGGCGAAAAGGGGCCGCGATGTCATCGTTTGCACGTGTGTGGCGAGCGCTCGATGGGGAGCTGCGCCGCGCTCTCTTTAAGCCCATGCTATTCGGTGCGGTCTCAGCGGTGATACTGGGCGCGCTCGACGTCGCGTTGCTTCGGGCGATCGATGCGGGCCACTTCCATTGGGACGTAATGGGCGGGCAGCTGCTGATTGCGTTGCTCGTGCTTATTGTCATAAGCTGCATCGTGACGACCGTGCTTACTCGGCCTGCACGGCGGATGGTCCTCGATTGGATGGCGCGGCACGGTGTGAACGCTGACACGCCGGCGTTCGGTGCCTCTACGCTGAAGGTGATGGCGCCTAGTGCCATCTCGACCGTGGCGTTTTTTCCACAGCTCATCTTGTTCCTGATCGTCGGCGTTCTCAACGGCCCGAGCATTTGGATGGCCGTCATTCCCCTCAGCGCTCTTATTCGAGTGGTTGCAACAATCCGAGCCCTTGCATCGCAACTGGGACAATAGGGACAGGCACTTCTCCCATGACTTCGTCGAGATCATGGCGTGCCCCGGCGGCTGTGTGGGGCGTGCCCCGGCGGCTGTGTGGGCGGCGGCGGCCAGCCGATCCACGACGGCCGCGAGCTTGCCGGCGAGCGCGGCGACGTGCTGTGGGGGCTCGATGCGGCCTCCGAGGTCCGCTTCAGCCACGAGAACCCCAGCGTGAAGCTCGTCTACGACGACTATCTCGAGCATCCGCTCTCCGAGCGCGCCGAGGAGCTGCTCCACACCAATCGCACCGCTTGGTCCTTGCCCTACTATCGACAAGGTGGTGCCAGGTACAACCTTGTCGCCTCTTGTGAGTTCAGCCGCGGCCGGTTGCCTGCCGGTCGCGGTTTTTCCAACCGCAAAAGGGTTTGCCCCTCTTCGGCGTGGGTGGCAGTCCGGTAGGGGAATGCTCCCGAGGATTGGAGGAACCATGAGCGAGTTCATGCAGCGTTGGCATGCATTGGGAGAGGCTCCTCGTATCGCGATTCTCAGGTGCTTCAAATTCGAATTGATCGTGAGCGCGATCATGGCGATCGCTGCGGCTGGATGGTACTGGTATGCGGTCTTTGTGCTCGGCGATGAGGATATCTCCGGCTGGTTTCGTGCGCTCGGGCTTGCGAGTCTGCTCATCATCGTTGCCATCATCGTCACCGTCTGCGCATACGTGTTGATCTATCGGGCGCATCGCGCCGTCAAGCAGTGGTTGTTCTCGCTCCAGGTCCCTGGATACCCGAGTGAGCAAACCTGGACGTCAAAGGAGGGCTGGCTGCTCGGCCTTGCGCTTCTGGGCGGAACGGCGCTGATTCCCAATGTGCCATTCGGCGTCTACTATATCCTCGTTGGCGAATGGAGCTCGGCGATAGGGACGTATATCTGGGCGATTCTCGGCATCGTGCTGCCACCCATCGCCGCCCGTCGCTTCATTCCGTTGGAACAATAGGGGGAAGTTGGTGACAGGTGCAAACTTGTCGCCTCTTGGCGAATCGCCGCTGATTTGTACTTACGGGTTTGTCTCAGTTACGAGCCTGCAAATGAGACAAACCCGTTGCTTTAATAATTCGTGCAAAGCCTCTCTCCAATACGGCCTCTTGTTAGAAATTCACGCTCGCAACGCTCGGTCGTGCTAGAGTGTCCGGGTGGCTTACCGGACGGAAGCCGCTTATTTTGGGAGAGGGAGAATCCGTATGGAACAGTTTTTCAAGTTCGGTGAGCGCGGCTCCTCGGTGGCAACCGAGCTGCGCGCGGGTCTCACCACGTTTCTGGCCATGGCCTATATCATCGTGGTCAACCCGCTCATCCTGAAGGAAGGCGGCGTGCCCATCACTGCCGCCGTCACCGCGACGTGCGTCGGCGCCGGCATCATGACCATCATGATGGGCGTGTTCGCCAACCGTCCGCTCGCGTGCGCATCCGGCATGGGCATCAACTCCATCGTCGCCTACACGCTCTGCGGCGCGATGGGGCTCGGTTGGCAGACCGCCATGGCTGTCGTCTTCATCGAGGGTATCGCGATCCTGCTGCTCGTGCTGTGCGGCCTGCGCGAGGCCATTATGGAGGCCATTCCGGTGTCGCTGCGTCGCGGCATCTCGATCGGTCTCGGCCTGTTCATCGCGATGATCGGCCTTAAGGACGGCGGCATCATCCTGGCCAACGCCGACACGCTCGTGTCGCTCGGCAGCGTGACCGACCCGACGTTTCTGGTCGGTGCCATCTCCATCGTGGCGACCGTCGTGCTCTACTCCATGAAGGTCAAGGGCGCTCTGCTGTGGGGCATCCTCATCGCCGCGGTGTGCGGCATCCCGCTGGGCGTCACCCAGGCGCCTTCCGGCATCGTGGCGCCGCTCGACTTCTCGACGGCCGGCGCTCCGTTCATGAACGATTCTGACGGCGTGATGGGCCTCGTCAAGGCGATCACCACCCCGACGATCCTGCTGTTCGCGTTCTCGCTCATGATGAGCGACTTCTTCGACACCATGGGAACCGCCATGGCCGTGGCGAAGCAGGGCGAGTTTTTGACCGAGGACGGTAGGGTCGAGGACATCAAACCGATCCTCATCGTCGACTCCGTCGCCGCTGCGGTGGGCGGCCTTCTGGGCGCTTCGTCCGTCACGACGTTCGTCGAGTCCGCTTCGGGCGCAGCCGATGGCGGTCGCACCGGCCTGACCTCGATCTTCACCGGTGTCCTGTTCATCCTGGCCGCGTTCCTCTCGCCGCTCATCTCCTGCATCAGCTCGGCGGCGACTTGCGGCGCGCTGGTGTTCGTCGGCTTCCTCATGATGGGTGACGTCGCCATGGTCAACTGGGACGACGTGCTCGAGGGGTTCCCGACCTTCATGATCATCGCCGGCATCCCGTTCACCTATTCGATCTCCAACGGCATCGGCCTCGGTTTCATCACCTACATCCTCGTTGCCGTGGTGACGCGCCGCGCCATGTACGTGCGCCCGCTCATGTGGGTCGCCGGCGCCGCGTTTTTGCTGTACTTCCTGCTGCTCTAATCGCAGGCGGAGTAGCGCCTCAGCGCGCAGGCGGAGCAGCGCCTCAGCGACGTGTGCCGCGGTCGGGATTCGTTCTCGGCCGCGGTTTTGCTGTTCGCCGCCGCCGTATCGTGCCCCCGGGT
>CASEEY010000188.1 GCA_949287055.1 uncultured Collinsella sp. | reverse complement strand
CTCGCCCGCCTCGGGACGCATCGTCAAGACGTTCGAGCGCTCCTATATCGCCGACGAGTCCACGTGGGACGAACCGATGGACCCCTACTTCGAGGTCACCAAGGAGATCCCCGCGTGCGATGCCATCCTGCGCGAGTTTGGCCTCACCCCTGGATACGGCCACATCGTAAACGGCCACACACCGGTCAAGACCATCAAGGGCGAGTCGCCCATCCGCGCGGACGGCCGCCTGCTCGTCATTGACGGCGGCTTCTGCCAGGCCTATCACCCCAAGACCGGCATCGCGGGATATACGCTGATCGCGAGCTCGCGCGGCATGCGCCTGAAAGCGCACGAGGCGTTTAAGAGCGTCGAGGAAGCGCTGACGCGCAACGCGGACATCCAGAGCGAGACGACCCGCTTTGATGTTCCGAAGCGTCGCCTCATGGTGTCCGACACCGATACCGGCGAGGACATCCGCAACCAGATCAACGATCTGCGCCAGCTTCTCGAGGCGTACCGCACCGGCGTGCTCCCCGAGCGCGCCTGCGAGTAGCCGGCCCTGCCCTGACGGCCTTGCCTAGAGATTTCCTGTTGCGGCCCGCAGACAAGCGGGCCGCGCGCTTGTACAGGGTATCCTGTATTTCGGCGGGACGAGGACGCGCCATGGCGGGCGCCCCGATTGCCATCGCATCGTTCGATACCCGTTGCCGGCTGCATCGATTGCCGGCTTTGCCTTGATTCGTCGCGCGCTAGCCGCCGTCTGGCTTGCGCTGCGGAAAGGATATGACCTCCCGTGGAGAAGCTGCTTGCCCAGATCATGAAGTTCGGCGTGGTGGGCGTCATCGCGTTTTTCATCGATTACGGCGTCATGGTGCTTTTGACCGAGATGTTCGGCGTGCCGCCGGTCGCCTCGGCCACCGTTTCGTTCATCGTGTCCGTCGTGTTCAACTACGTCGCGAGCATGCGCTACGTGTTCAGCCACCGCGAGGGCATGAGCCGCAGGCGCGAGTTCGTCATCTTCGTCGTGCTGTCGGTCATTGGCCTGGGCATCAACGATGCGATCATGTGGGTGGGCACCGAGACCGTCGCTATCGACTACCGCATCGTCAAGATCTTTGCCACCGCCGTGGTAATGGTCTGGAACTTCGTGACCCGTAAGGTGTTTCTGGATGGCGGGCAGGACGCGTAGGTCCGGCTTTTCTGGCTGCGAACGCGTGGTGCCCGCAAGCTGCGAACGCACGGACATGCGGGTATACGTACACCGGCGGCAAGGCGCGCTACTGCCCTGCACCCAGGCCTCGGCCGCGAAACAACCCCTCAAATGTGGATAGCCTCTGGTATCTAACTGGACTTTTTTCGGGCGCCTTTCATTTTGGCCGCGCTTGGCCTAAAGTGGTCACACTTTATCGGCAGGTAGCATCCTGCCGGAACCTAACGAAGGAGACCGCGTGCGCAGAGCACTCAACAATCCCACGACGAGGCAGTTCGCCAAGTTCGCCTTGGTGGGCTTCACGTCGCTTGCGGTCGACTACGTCCTGCTGGTCGCCTTGGTCGAGCTCTTCCACATCGATGTCCTCGTGGGAACGACCATCGCTTTCATCGCCTCGGTCGTTGTGAACTACCTGCTGAGCATGAAGTATGTCTTCGAGCGCCGCGACGACCTGTCGCGCAAGCGCGAGTTCACCATCTTTGCCGTGCTGTCCGCGATCGGCCTGGGTCTTACCGACCTGTTCATGTTCGTGGGCGTCGCCTTTTTGAGCATCGGCTACCAGGCCATGAAGCTCATCTCCACGTTCATGGTCACCTGGTACAACTTCTTCAGCCGCAGGCGCTTTCTGGACGGTGGCCGCGCGTAACGAGGAACGCGTCCGAACGCACCGAGAAGCGTTTGGCGTGGCTATTCGCGTTTCGTGCGCTCAGCGCTGCCCCGCGTACACGTGCTACCTCCCGTACGTACGTCGTACCAATTCGCGCCCTTGGCGCGCTCGCTGCCACCCCGCGTACGCGCCTCGTACCGATTTGTGCCCTTGGCGCGCTCTGCGCCGCCTCTGCACGCGCCTGAGAACGTTCGTATTCGGCGAAGTGGTCACGAGGACACGATTACTGTCAATCCGGTGCGCCCTGATGGCTCGATGCGGCATCCGAATGGCCCCTGATTGCACCTCTTAGGCGCTTTACGACCCGTTATCACCCCTCGCAGACCCTCATGAAGCCTTCTTGGGCCCACATTTGGTCTGAACTCGGACTTCTTATAGGGCTCACGGCAATGTAGCGGGCGCTGAAATGACAGGAATCGTGCGCTCGTGACCACATCGGCAATCACGAGCGCACACACGGGAGTCTGAGACGCTCAGATGGCGCCACGACGAGGAGCCTGAGGCAAACAAAAGGCGACAGCAACGGAAGCCAGAGCAGACGGCACACGCAAAAGACGCGCATCGCTCAGGCAGCTACCGGGCATCCTGGAGGAATGCCGCAGCGCCGCGCGGTGCGCGGCGCTGCGAGATGCGAACCATCTACGGGATTGTTACGCGGAGCAAAGCCAAGAACAGGCTAGCCGGTGATGTAGAACCACTCCACCGAGTCTCCGTCAGACAGCACGTAGCTGCCGGAGCTCATGCCCGGGGTCACCCCGTTGACGGCGTAGTTCCAGCCGCTGGCCTCACCATATTCCATCTCGGCAAGGCC
>CASEEY010000187.1 GCA_949287055.1 uncultured Collinsella sp. | reverse complement strand
CAGGTGCAGGACTTCTACCCCACCCCCTCGACGATGTCGACCTGCATGTACTACACCGGCGTGGACCCGCGCACCATGGAGCCCGTCTACGTCGCGCGCGACCCCCACGAGAAGGCCATGCAGCGCGCGCTCATCCAGTACCGCAAGCCCGAAAACTACAAGCTCGTGCGCGAGGCGCTCGAGCGGGCCGGTCGCCGCGACCTGATCGGCTACGACAGGCACTGCCTGATTCGGCCCGTACCGCCGCGCGGCGGCGCAGGCGCGCGCAAGGGATCCGGGGGCAAGCAGGCCCATGCGGGCAAGGCGGCACACGGAACCCCGTCGCCCAAGGGCGGCAAGAAGGCGCGCAGCCATGGCGCCAGCGGCTCGGCGCCCCATGCACGCAACCGCGCCGCCCAGGGCCGCGAAGGCGCCCGTGGCAATCGCCGCCGTTAAAGCAGGCGAGCTTGGCTCGGGCGAACTCGTCTCGGACGTTTTTCGCATCTCGCGCGCTGAAATAACACCGGAGTATATTTTGCCTGTCCGGCTCGGGGCAACCGCTTTCCCAGAATGCACTACCCCCGTTTAGGGGACGGTTTTGCGTGCCCCTGGCGAGTACAAGCAAAACGTCCGAGCTCTCTACCTGCTCATTCCTTGGGCCGTAAGATACCGCTACGCGCACGGTGCCCGCAAAACCGTCCCCTAAACGGGGGTTTCGGCGTTTCGCCATCGCCGCGCCGTGGCGCGCGGCGTCGCGTCCGGGGTCTTTCCCCTCAAAGGTCAGTTCACCTCTGTCAGGCAGGCCTGTTGGCGGCCGCGGCGGGGCGCGATGCGAACCAGAACAGCCAGATGCCCAACGCCACCAGGCTCACGGCCGCCATGACGGCAAAGACCACGCCGCCGATCTCAAGGGCGCTCGCGAGCACCGCGACGAAATACGAGGAGAAGTTGACGACCAGGTGCAGCCCGATGTTGTATGCGAGCCCGCCGGTGCGCCAGGCGACCCAACCCAAGACGGCACCGAGCACGAACGCATAAAGCCCTTGGACCAGGTTGAGGTGCAGGATGCCGAAGAGCAGCGCCTGGAAAAGGTTGGCCATCCAGAAGCTCGCCGGGGGCACCGCCGGAAAGCTCGGCATGGGCGTGCCGGTAGCCTTGCGCCACGAGCGGTCCTGCCAGCGCGCGGCATAGCTGGGGCAGAGCATGCGCAGGGCAAACTCGAAGATCACGCCGCGGCAGGCGAGCTCCTCGGTCACCGGTGCGCCGATCGCCAGGATGATGACGGACAGGACCGAGAACTCGCTCGTGACGCCGTCATTCATAAGATCGGTGTACTCGGTCTGCAGGTCGGGCGCGAGCGGCAGCAAAAACGTCAGCGCATAGCTGATGGCAAGCTGGAGCCCCACGCCCAATATGACGATGGCGACGATGCGCAGGGCGACCATGCCCGCGGTCGACGACGCGCGTCCGCGCATCGACTCGATAAACGACACGGGCCGCAGATGCAGCCACCACGGCAAGAAGATCGCAAGGCACCCCAGCTGCGCGGCGAGCATGAGCGGTCCCATGATGGCGTTCGTAACGGCATCGACGCCAGCGGTCGGATCGATGATGGCGTAGCCGATCGTCAGCACGATCGCGCCGACAAAGCTTATGAGCATCTGCGCGGCGAGCACTGAGATGAACGCTCCCAGCGCGGCAGCGAGCCAGCCCGCACGCCCCTTGGCAGGCGATTGCGGCTGCATCGAGGGCTGCGGCGGCAGAGCGGGCATCTGGGCACCGGGCGCCCAGGCATACGGAGCCGCGCCGGGCACCTGGCCGTAGATAGGCGTCTGGCCGTAGGCTGCCTGAGAGGTCGCCGCCGCGGGGGCAGGCGCGCATGTCGGCGCGACAGCGGGCTGACCGGGCGCGGGAACGTCCGCTCCCGCAGGATTCTGATAAGACGCTCCTGCGGCTTCGGGACCGGTGGACGGGCTCGCATATCCCGCGTCGGTCGCATAGGGACTGCCGTAGGAGCGCCGGTTCATGTCGTTCATGATCTCACCTCGGGTGCAGTATCCCCCGACGCCATGATCCCAAACGCTCCGTTCGGCGAGATATCAAACGGAAACGTGCCGCATCGGTTAAAGGCGGCGATGAACATGCGGATGGCGTTGGACGGGGTGGTGCCCACCTGCTGGGTCGCCGCCGCGAAGGCCGCCTTCTCCTCGGGCAGGACCTTCGCGACGACCGGGGTCATACGTTCTGCCATGACTGGTCCTCGGTGCATGTTGGTGGCTCGTTTGCCGCGTGCTCGCGCGCGGCGTGCTGCGTTTCTGCGGTGGTGGTATTACTTAGTATTCCTTCGTTATACCCCACCGGCAGTATAGCAGATATGCGCCGCGCGCAAACGCGGGCAGACAAAAAAAGAGCGAGGGGATCCACACCCTCGCTCTCATCTGGATCAAGCCTGGTACTTAGCGCTTTCCGCCGCGATCTCCCGGGCGGCGCCCCGCGCGCCCCGAAGAGGTCGGGCGCATGCTCGTGCGGTTGTCGCGCCCACCGGCGCGCCCGCTGCGCTTGCCCCCACGGCCGCGGGAATCACCCTCGTCGTAATTTCGCCACGCATCGCGCGTCGTGCGCTCGGGCGCCTCATCGCGCCCGCGCGCGCCGGCGCCGGAACGGGCGGAGCGACGTCCCTGCACCTCAGAAGCGGTCG
>CASEEY010000186.1 GCA_949287055.1 uncultured Collinsella sp. | reverse complement strand
CGTCGTGCTCGACCTTGCTTGCGCACCCGACGCCGAGGTGCATGAGGCGAGCGCCGGCGAGGTGTCGCTCGACGGGCTGCGCGTTCTGCTCGCCGAGGACAACGACATCAACGGCGAGATCGCCTGCGAGCTGTTGGACGGCTGCGGGCTCGAGGTCACCTGGGTGCAGGATGGCCGCGGGGCCGTCGACGCCTTCTCCGCCTCCGAACCCGGCGCCTTCGCAGCGATCCTCGTGGACATTCGCATGCCCGTCATGGGCGGTTACGACGCGGTGCGGGCCATTCGCGCGCTTGACCGCGACGACGCCGCGCGCGTGCCCATCATCGCCATGACGGCCGATGCCTTTGCCGAGGACATCGCCCGCGCGCGGGAGTGCGGCATGGACGCGCACGTGGCCAAGCCGATAGACTTGAATGAACTGCTCACCACCCTGAGGCGCTGCCTGGCGAAAGGAGGACGCCCATGACGGATCGCGGACGCGGGCGCACGCGCGCCCGAAGCTCTGACGCGCCGACGGCCCGTCTGGCGGCTCAGTTCAGGCGCCGGCGCGCCTACTTCACCGATGACCGCCGTGCCATCGTCGACCTCAATCTGCGCAGCCTGGCCATCGTCGACCTCAATCTGCGCAGCCTGCGCACGGCCTGCCTGCTGGTGGGCCTGCTGGCGCTGCTGTTCATCATCCTCACCTGCGTGCTGACGCCCGGGTGGCTGCCCGACCCTGTCCACTTCCTGCTGGTCTCCGTCTGCGCGCTGGTCGCCGCCATGTGCCCGTGGGCGCGCCGCGCCCTGAGCGAGCGGCCCTGGACCGCCGCGGCGCTGTGCTTAGGGAGCCAGCTGGTCGTCTTGGCGCTCGTGGCGTATATCGACGGCGCGCTCACGCCGGATGCGCCGGGGACGTTCATGCAGGCCGTCTGCATCGCGTGGGCGGCCGTGATCGTGCTGCCGTGGGCGATGCCCGTGGGCGTCGTCATGGTGGCCGAGGTCGCGTACGTGGCGCTGTCCTTTGCGTGCAAGGACTTCGCGCTCGCCCAGCGCGACCTGTACGGCGCCCTGGTGGGCGCGAGCGCGTCGGTGATCGTGTCGCAGCTTGCCACCAACCTGCGCGTCGCGGACTTCGAGGCGCGCGAGCGTTACCGCAACCTGTCGCTGCGCGACGGGCTGCTGGGCATCTACAACAAAGGGGCGCTCACGGCGCTCGCCCAGCGCTACTTCGAGTCGGTGGCGCCCCATGTGACGGCCTGCGTCATCATGCTCGACATCGACGACTTCAAGGCCGTCAACGACCGCTTTGGCCACGATACGGGCGACGAGGTTCTGCGCGCCCTGGCGGGTGCCCTGCAACGCTGTTTTCGCTCCAGCGATGCGGTGGGACGCTTCGGCGGCGACGAGTTCATGGTGCTCGCGCGCGGCCTTACCGATCCGCGCGTGATAGCGGGCAAGCTTGACGCCGTGCGCCTGCAGCTGGAGGGGCGGTGCGAGAAGCTCGTGGGCCAGCGCGTGGAGTGCAGCGCCGGCGCAGTGATCCTGCGCGACGCCGATGCGACCTACGAGACGGCGTTTCGCCAGGCCGACGAGGCGCTCTACGCCGCCAAGCGCGCGGGCAAGGCTCGCGTGGTGATTCAGGAGTTCTGTCCGCCCGCGCCTGTGCGCGAGCGGCGCGCGAGCACGGCCGACGCTGCCGCGTCGCCGTGCAACGGGGAGGACGGTGCATGATGGAGCCGGTCGGTACTGCCGCGGGCAGGCTTCTGATCGTCGACGACGAGGAGATCAACCGCCTGATTCTGAGCAACCTGTTCGAGGGCATCTACGAGGTCGACGAGGCCGTCGACGGCCGCGAGGCGCTCGACATGATCGAGGCGGACCCGGCGCGCTACATCGCGGTGCTGCTCGACGTCATGATGCCCGTGCTCGACGGCATCGAGGTGCTCAAGCGCCTCGCCCCGACGGGCTACATGGAGCGCGTGCCGGTGTTTCTCATCACCGCCGAGCGCGGCAACGCCGTCATGGAGGAGGCCTATTCGCTGGGCGTCATGGACTTCATCGGCAAGCCCATCGTGCCCTATGCGGTGATCAAGCGAGTGCAGTCCGTGGTGGAGCTGTTCGAGGCCCGTAAGCGCTTGTCGCTTACCGTCGAGGACCAGCGCCTGCAGCTGCTTGAGCGAGCCGAGCAGATCATCGAGCTCAACCGCGGCATGATCGAGTCGCTGTCGGCCGCCATCGAGTTTCGCGACGGCGAGAGTGGCGACCACGTGCAGCGCATCCACGACATCACGAAGCTCATGCTCACCCAGACCCATCTGGGCGAGGGGCTGTCGAGCGAGGATATCGACGACATCGCGCTCGCCGCGATCATGCACGACGTGGGCAAGATCGCCATTCCCGACGCCATCCTGTGCAAGCCCGGCCGGCTCACGCCGGAGGAGTTCGAGATCATGAAGACCCATACCGTGCAGGGCGCCGAGCTGCTCGCGCGCATTCCGCAGATGCGCGGGACGGGTGCGTACCGCTATGCGATCGACATCGCGCGGCACCATCACGAGCGCTGGGACGGGCGCGGCTACCCCGACGGACTGGCGGGCGACCAGATCAGCATTTGGGCGCAGGTAGTGAGTCTTGCGGACGTGTACGACGCGCTGACCAACAAGCGTGTGTACAAGGCGGCGTTTACCCGCGAGGAGTCGCTGCGGATGATTCGCGACGGGGAGTGCGGGACGTTCAATCCCGAGCTGCTCGCGTGCTTCTTTGAGGTGGAGCCGCAAATCTGCGCGCTGTACGAACGGGGCGCGGCGGCCGGGCCGGCTGGTGGGCCGGCGGCTGGCGGCACGGTTGACGACGGTACGGCTGCCGACGGTTCGGCGACCAAGCGATAGGGGAGTGACCATGGATAACGAGAAGCTTCGGGCAGCGGGAATCGACGTCGACGACGCGCTCGCCCGCCTGATGGGAAGCCAGGCGCTGCTGGAGCGCCTGCTGGGGAAGTTCGCCGCGGACCAGAACATAGCGCGGCTCGAGGGCGCTGCGGCGGCAGGCGATGCCGACGCCGGTTTCGAGGCCGCCCATGCGCTCAAGGGCGTGTGCGGCAACCTGTCGATGACAAGGCTGTTCGAGCTGACCTCGCGCCAATGCGACCTGTTCCGCGCCGGCGACGCCGCAGCGGCCTTCGCGCTGGTATCCGACGTGCGCGCCGCTTACGACGCCGTGCGAGTCGCCATTACCGCCTAGCGCCCCGTCAGCCGACCCGCGGTGTGTAAAATTACCCTAGGGATTTTTTTGCATGCGGGGTGATGCTTGCCTGCGGTTT
>CASEEY010000185.1 GCA_949287055.1 uncultured Collinsella sp. | reverse complement strand
GATACACAAAACGCTAAGAAGAGCGCGCTGAGATAGAGCTCGGGTGACGAGCGCTGTCGCGACGCGTTTTGGTTCGTGATCGCGATTGTGGTCACGAGGATACGATTACTGTCGTTGCGGTGCCTGTAGGGGTGTGATCAGAGCCGCCGGTGCGGCTTTCACCTCGTGGCTGGGGCCGTAGGCGTAGCTCGTTCCTGCAGTTTTTCTCCGCGGGATTCTGCGTTGTGCATTTTGATGAGCCTTTTGGACCATTTTTGAAGGGCGATTCTTGTGCGGACTGACAGGAATCGTGTTGCCGTGACCACGACAGCGAAAACGAACGCGCGCGCTGCGCGCAGCGCGCGCCGAGCGGAGAGCGGAAACTCTTCGGGCGGCTATCTGGAGATAAATCTAAGTCTTTAGCGCTCAGGTTTTATGAGCGCTGTTATGGGTAGTATAGTCACTGTTGAAAAATGGCAGATCCGGTTTGCCGGCACGTGCAAAACGGAGCAAGGAAGGAAGTCGTACGCCCATGCGCCAGTTTAAGACGGAGAGCAAAAAGCTGCTCGACCTCATGATCAACTCCATCTACACCAACAAGGAGATCTTTCTGCGCGAGCTGATCTCCAACGCATCGGATGCTGTGGACAAGCTCAACTTTAAGAGCCTGTCGGACGAGAGCGTCAAGCTTGGCGACGACGACCTCGCCATTCGTGTGTCGTTCGACCGCGATGCCCGCACGCTGACCATTTCCGATAACGGCATCGGCATGACGGCCGACGAGCTCGAGAAGAACTTGGGCACCATCGCCCATTCCGGCAGCCAGGAGTTCAAGACGGAGAACGCCGAGAGCCAGGGCGACGCGGTGGACATCATCGGCCAGTTCGGCGTTGGATTCTACTCCGCCTTCATGGTTGCCAAGCACGTTCGCGTCGTGAGCCGCGCCTATGGCTCCGACGAGGCGAACGTCTGGGAGAGCGACGGTCTCGAGGGCTACACTATCGAGCCGGGCGAGCGCGCCGGACACGGTACCGATGTGATCTTGACACTGCGCGACAGCGAGGCCGACGCCAACGGCGAGGCGGGCGACGACTACGATCGCTTCCTTTCCGAGTGGGGCCTTCAGGACCTCATCAAGCGCTATAGCAACTACGTGCGCTACCCGATTCAGATGCTGGTCACCAAGAGCCGCCAGAAGCCCAAGCCCGAGGATGCGGGTGAGGACTACAAGCCCGAGTACGAGGACTACCAGGAGCTCGAGACCGTCAACTCCATGACGCCCATCTGGAAGAAGCGCAGCTCCGACGTCGAGCAGTCCGATTACAACGAGTTCTATAAGGCGACGTTCCACGATTTCGAGGACCCGGCGCGCACGATCAGCTTCCATGCCGAGGGCACGCTTGAGTACGACGCCCTGCTGTTCGTGCCCGGTCGCGCGCCGTTTGATCTGTACAGCAAGGATTACGAGAAGGGCCTGGCGCTCTACAGCTCCAACGTCCTCATCATGGAAAAGTGCGCCGACCTGCTGCCCGATTACTACAACTTCGTGCGCGGCGTGATCGATTCGGCCGACGTGTCGCTCAACATCTCGCGCGAGACGCTGCAGCACGACCGCCAGCTGCGTGCCATCGCCCGCCGCGTGGAGAAGAAGATCACCAGCGAGCTCGCCGACATGCGCGACAACGACCGCGAGACGTACGAGAAGTTCTTTGAGAACTTCGGCCGCGGGCTCAAGTACGGCATCTACTCGAGCTATGGCATGAAGGCCGACGAGCTGGCTGACCTGCTGCTGTTCTGGAGCGCCAAGGAGAAGAAGATGGTCACGCTCGCGGAGTACGCGAAGGCCATGCCCGCCGACCAGAAGGCCATCTACTATGCCGCCGGCGACGACCGCGATCGTCTGTCCAAGATGCCGGTGGTGACCGGCGTGCTTTCGCGCGGCTATGACGTGCTGTTGCTCACGGCTGACGTGGACGAGTTCACGTTCCAGTCCATGCGCGAGTACGTTGCCCGCGACCTGCCCAAGGTGTACGAGGACGAGGCCGCGCGCGAGGCCGCCGAGAAGGCTGTGGCCGACGGCGCCGAGCCCGAGCTCGAGGACCGTCACCTGGAGCTCAAGAACGTGGCTTCTGGCGATTTGGACCTGGCGACCGAGGACGAGAAGAAGGATGCCGAGGAGGCGACCAAGGAGAACGAGGGCCTCTTCGACGCCATGAAGGAGGCCTTGGGCGACAAGGTCGAGAAGGTTGCGGTGTCGGCACGTCTGGTGAGTGCGGATGAGTCCCCGGCGTGCATCACCACCGAGGGCATGCTGTCCCTTGAGATGGAGAAGGTCCTGCAGCGTGGCCCGGAGGGCGACATGGAGGGCATGCCCAAATCGCAGCGCGTGCTTGAGCTCAACGCCAAGCATCCGGTGTTCGCCAAGCTTGTCGCGGCGCAGAAGGACGGCGATGACGAGAAGGTCAAGCGCTATGCGGGCCTGCTGTACGACCAGGCGCTTTTGGTCGAGGGCATTCTGCCCGAGGACCCCGTGGCATTCGCCGCGAGCGTGTGCTCCCTCATGTAGGCTCGCTATACCCGGTACTTCTTGGTGGGAGGCCCCGGTGTGTTCCCTTCGGGCGTGCGCTTCGCGAACCGCCCGACGGGAACACACCGGGGCCTCCCCGCGTCCCGGGCGGGCTCGCGGCTTGGGATGAAGTGTGCGCGGCCTGGCGGCCGCCTTGTGTGGCGGATGGTTGGGGACGTGTTCGTTCCATCCCCAACCATCCGGCTATGGGATGGAACGAACACGTCCCCAACCATCCCCAACCATCCGGCTATGGGATGGACCGCACACGTCCCCAACCATCCCCAACCAACCGGCCATGGGATGGAACGAACACGTCCCCAACC
>CASEEY010000184.1 GCA_949287055.1 uncultured Collinsella sp. | reverse complement strand
GTGCGTGAAGAGTTCCGCAAAGCAGGTGTAATCTTCGTCGTACTTCCGAACTTACGTGGATCGAAAACGAATGGCGCTACAAAGCGCGTTAACGAGCGCGTCATGCTCATGGTAAACGACCGGAGACTCTCCGCTGATGCGTTCTGGTTCACGTTGTTCCATGAGATCGGACATATCCTCGCGGGCGATTTTGGCGTATCTACTGATGAGGATTCTGGCGCTCGTGAGGACGCTGCGGACGTCTACGCACGCAATGCGCTGATTGATCCAGAAGCATACCGGTCGTTTGTTGATCGTCAGGACTTTGGGGCATCCGCAATCCGGACGTTTGCCAACGCGATAAACCGTGACCCCGGCATTGTTGTAGGACGACTGCAGAAAGACGGACACGTTCCCTATAAGGATTCAGCCTGCAATGCGATGAAGCGAAAATATAAGGTCATGATTGTTTAGCGGGCTGGGTTTTGAGTAGGTCTTTACGTGGCGTACCTTCGCATTCCTGCCCTGCATCCCCTCGCCACAAACGGCACGGCCACCACGAGCGGCACGATGTACACGGCCGGTATGGTGTACCAGTACAGCGCGATGGGGCCCACCAGGAAGGACACGAGCAGCGCCGCGGACACAGCGAGCAGACTGGCGCAGGCCACCACGGCGCCGCGACCCCTCACGCAGCACAGGCAGTAGACGAGCGTAACGAGTGGCAGCACGGTGCACCACAGGGCGTAGCTGCTGATCGGCGCTAGACTGCGTTGGGCGGCATCCAACCTTTCCAGCGCGGCGCGGGCGCCGGCAAGGCTTTCGGGCTGCGTCAGGTCGAGCGTCTCTACGAAGCTCTCCAGTTCTGCGCGAGAGCTGAAGAAGCTCTCCCAAGCATCCATGCGCTCGGGCGTGAACAGCTCGGCCTGCGCATCGTGCCCGTAGTCGATGGTCGCGTTGAGCGAGAACCAGTTGGCGGCCAGGTTCATCACCGCCGCCGCATACGACCCGGGGTACTCCAGCCCCAGTTTGAGCCATATATCCGCGCACGCCGGAAAACGGCTCGCATCCACGACGCACCATGTTGCCTCGTCTGAGCGCCAGGGGTTGTACACCTCGCAGGCGCGCTCCACATCCAAAAAGCTTTCGAGACGCTCACGGTCGTCCGTATCGAGCGCGTCCGGATGCTCCCGCAGCGTGCGCGCGATCTGCTGCACAGGTACGGAGTACATCTCATACGTGGGATTTGCCTCCGCGTCCACGATGGTGTTTAGCAGCGGGTTCCATACGCCCATCGCGATGACGATCGAGACTCCGACGCTCAACGCAAGCCGTCGTACGGGTCGCCGCTGCACGAGGCGAACGACGATCGTCGCCGCCACGGCAAGCACGATCACGTAGAGCATGGTGCGCTTGGTCACGGCGCACAGCACGATGCTCGCGCACAGCGCCGCGCAGAAGCGCCAGGAGCGCAGGCGCGCGAAATCGCTGCGGACCGCCTCGAAGAACAACACGCAAAACGCCACGAACGCCATGCCGTTCAACGCGTCTTTGGACATCGTGTCTACCGGCTGGTAGATGACGCGCGAGAACGCGTAGTAGACGATGGCGAGCACGATGAGCGGCCGTGGCGCGCCCACGCGATCCAGAAAGGCGACCACAGTACCAAACAGCAGCGATATCACCGCCGCCTGAACCACGATGTAGCACAAAAGACCCAGTCCGCGGGACCCGAGCAGGTCGCCCAGCGACCAGAACAGCCCGAAGATCACCGTGTCCGTGACCGGATGCTGCGTGTAGTAGGGATAGATGCCAAACCATTGCAGGGCTTGGGGGAAGGTGTCGTCGCGCATGGTGCCCGGGGCGTGCGTCACGATCCAGGGGAGCCAGGCCACAAAGATGACGCCCGCCGCGACGAGCGCGAGGCGCACATTCCATGGACGGGGTCCGTCGCTGGTCGCGCGGGCGTGCGCTCCGTACCCCGCTCCGGTCCGCCTGCCGTCGCCTGCGCCGGCCCGTCCACCGCGCTCCCACAGATATCCCAGACCGAAGCCGATCGCAAAGATGAGCAGCGCCTGTTGCGCGCCTGCAGCGACCGCGCCCGCAGCCGATCCGTAGAGCGGCACGAGCGCGGCTATGGAGTTGCCCGCCCGGTACCCGTCGGCGATGATGCTCAGCGCCGCCAGCGCACAGGAGAGCACGCCAAGTGCGACAAGATAGCTCGTGCGTTTGGCGCAAAACAGCTTCAGATTCATGCTCGCCTTCCGTTGGGGTTGGTTGGGGACGTGTTCGTTTCATCCCATTTTTCGTCCGCACTCACAGGCGGATGGAGAGGGGCCCGCTTCATCTGAACCACTGTACCCATGCGGCACCGCCCCGCTCGCTGCGTGCCCGCACCTCTTCAAAGCCTGCAAATACATCAACGCTCTGTAAGGCACCGACCCGGGAAACACACACGCTATCGTCACGTGCGTGTAAGGGGTATGTCATCGAGTGCCGACGAGAATAATCCGGCGCACACGGTGGGTATCATTGCTCGCATCGGTCCACTACCTGCTGGAGCACCTATGACTCTGTTCAAGTTTGCGAACATCATCCTCGAGCAAAACCCACGCGCCGTGAGCCATCCCGGTCTGTACTGCCGCTCCGATCGCCCGGTCTTCTTTGACGAGCAGGCGGGGGAGTGGTGCCTGTACGGCGCGGGCACCTACGATTTCACAACGTACTTCAACGCGCTGTCGGTCCTCAAGCTTCGGCGCTACACGTCTGCGAGCCGCTTTTTTGTGCATCTCGAGCTCAAGGGCGCCTCGTGCGTCTACCGCCAGACGACAGGCGACGCCTTCTCCGCGCACCCGTCGGTGCTGGAGCACACCGCCGTGCAGATTCCCGCCTCCGATGAGTGGGCGACCTACGACTTCGAGCTCTCGGTGGGCTACGACGCGGTGCTCGCCGGCTTCGAGCTCGCCTGCGACGGCCCGGTGTA
>CASEEY010000183.1 GCA_949287055.1 uncultured Collinsella sp. | reverse complement strand
GATCCTTCGCGTCAAGCCTTCTTCCGCTAAGGGTCGCTACGTGAAGAGCATTACCCTGACCTCCACCATGGGCCCTGGCGTCAAGGTGGACTCCGCCATCCAGCGCAACTTCATGGAGGAGTAACGCTCGCCGCTCAATTCGGCAGCTCATGAAAAGCCCGGTCCCGCATTTGCGGGACCGGGCTTTTTGCTTGTGCGCGATTGCATGAGCCCTTCTGTGCCGCGTCGGCTATGAACGACTGAGCGCCCTGCGCCGCGGCGCAGGGCGTCTGGCCGGGCCGTCATGCGGTTTTCGCTGCGGCGTTCCAGGGACGATAGGCGGCGTCCGCGCGGTGATCGGGCAGGTCGTAATGCTCGGCAAGCCAGCTTCCCACGTAGGCGGAGACCTTGCGTGCGCCGGTGCGGTTGAGGTGGTCGCCACCATCGCGCGTGTCGCGCTTCCAATCGATAGCGACCTGCGGTTCCAGATTGAGGTCCAAATAGGTCACGCCGGAGAGATCGGGGCGCTCATCAAGGTAGTGCTCGACGGCGTTATGGCGCTTCCAGCTCCAGTTCTTGGTGCTCGGGGTGCTCAGTAAAACGACTTGGATGTCGCGCTCGCGGCACATGCCGATGATCGTATCGAGATAATACTGGTTGAGCAGGGGGATATGGGCACGCTTGTCGGTGCGCTTCATGTACCCGGTGTTGCGAGAGGGCACGATTTTGTCATTGGCGCGAAACCCCTTGGACGGGTCGGTCCACGTGGTTTTGATCTGAGCCGACGTGTCGACACCGCGCAGGCTCTTCCAGCGGTTGTGGTATTCCAGAATCGGCAGGCGATCGGCCAGCTCGCGCCAGAGGACTTTGTCGGGGGATACGCGGCGGAACAGCATGTTGGTCTCGAGCACCACGACGCGCGGCGACTGCTCGCTCAGAGCACGGGTGAGCAGCGTGCGCGTATAGGGGAGCGGCTGGGCGCTCGTGGATACGTCATAGGAGGCGAATCCGTGCTCTCGCCACATCTGAAGCGGCGAGAGTGACGTGTAGACCTCGCTGTCTCCGAGGAACAGGACATCGAGGGTGTCGCGCGGCTCGCCGAGCACGCCGTGCGCCTCGGGGTCGAGCTGCCCGAACGAGGCCTCGTTGTTCTTGGGCAGGAACAGGGGCGCAAGGATGCCCAAGGCGGAGACGATGAGCGTCGCGGTGAGGGCGAGCGCCGCGATGGGTTTGAGGTCGAGGTGTCGCACGGAGTGCTCCTTTACGGTTGCGCGCCGGGCGGCTGCGGGGGTGACTGCATGCCGTATCCGCCCTGTTGGGCGCGGGGGGGACTAGAACTGAGCGTAGATGGGGTCAAGGGGGATATAGCCGGTGCCGTAGGCGCCGAAGATGACGATAGCGAGCACGAGCGCGGCGATTCCGGCGCACTGCCATGCCAGGTGCGCTCGGATGGGTGCAGCGGCGCGCGCGGCTTGCTGTTCCTGTCCGCCGACCGCTGCGCGCTCGGGCTCGTCGGTCGCGGCGTCAGCCGCCGTTTGCCGCTCGCGCCACAGGCCGACGGCGGTCAGAGCGAGTACGAAGATGCCGACCACGGCGAAATCGGGCGCATCCATTCCCACGGCGAGCAGCGTCCCGTCGACGAGCTCGACGGGCGAGAAGTCGCGGACCATGCTCGCAAACATCTGCAGGCCGGCGCGCAGCCCGTTGGCGCGGAAGAACAACTCGCCCACGCATACGATGCAGCAGGTTCGTAACAGCTGGAACACGATCCAGGGACGCGCGCGCACGTTGATGCGCAGCCGCGCGCGTGCGGCTTCGAATACGGGCTCGAGCAGACCGGCGCTCAGGATGAGAACGAAGTAGTACAGACCGAAGAACAGATACCGCCAGCCTGCGCCGTGCCACAGGCCGTTGAGGACCCACACGGCAAGCAGCGCCACGCCGCCGGACAGCACCGAACCGGCGCGCATGCCCAGAAGCGTACGGGCGGCGTGCGCGAAGCGCTTGACCGGTCCGCTCAGCGACACGGGATAGAACACGTAGTCTCGCAGCCACGCGCCGAGCGTGATGTGCCAGCGCTGCCAGAACTCCGAGGCGGTGCGCGAGAAGAACGGCTGACGGAAGTTTTCGGGCAGCCGGATGCCAAAGATGCGGCCGACGCCCAGCACGATGTCCATGGTTCCGGAGAAATCGCAGTACAGCTGTAGGGTATACAGCACCGCGCTCAGCGCGATGACGGTTCCGCCCCATTGCCCGGGATGCGCGAACACCGGTTTGACGAACAGGTTCACGCGGTCGGCGACGATGATGATCTTGGCGGCGCCCCATGCGATGCGCAGCGCGCCGTGCGCCACGTTGCGCGCACGGACGGGCTCGCCGGCCCACAGCTGGGACGACATCTCGCCGTACCGGCAGATGGGACCTTCCATGAGCTGCGGAAAAAACGACATGTAGAGGGCGAAGCGACCAAGATGGCGTTCGGCACGCACGCTGCCGCGATAGATGTCGAACAGATAGGAGAGCGCCTGTAGGGTATAGAACGAGATGCCGATCGGCACGCCGATCGATGGCGGGACGAGATGAGCGTCGATTCCGACGATCCCGAGCAGGGAGTCGGCAATCGTGCTGAGAAAGCCGAGGTACTTCACGACGATGAGGACGCCGACGTCGACCAGGGCGGCCCCGGCGATAGCCAAGCGCATACGCGTGCGAAATCGTCGTTTGACGGCCTTGCGCGCGTTCCGGTCCCGTGCGATCTGCGCGACGGCGGCGCGCTGGCGCTCCTGGAGGACACCGAGGCCGCGTCCGGCAAGATAGGTCGCGAGCGTGCAGGCGAGCAGGAAGATGACAAGCTGCCCGCTGATGAGCCAAAAACAGGTATAGCTCGCCGCGAGCAGCAGCCAGGGACGGGCGCGGCGCGGCAGCAGGGCGTAGGCAAGGGCCGTCGCGGGCACGAAGACACCCACGAAGAACAGGGAGCAAAACGATTGCATGATGGGTCCACATC
>CASEEY010000182.1 GCA_949287055.1 uncultured Collinsella sp. | reverse complement strand
TGTGCCGCGGGACGCGGGGCGGCAGGCGGCACAGCGGCGGCGATCACGCCGCGGGTGTGCGCCGACGACGACGGGCGGGCGCCCATGTGGCGAGCAGCGCCCGGCGGTCCACCTTGCCGTTTTTGGACAGCGGCATCGTCTCCACGTGCACGCAGGCGCTTGGCACGAGGTGGGCGGGCAGCGTGCGTTGCGCCGCCGCGGCGATCTCGCCCGCCTCGGCGGCGCCCTCGAAGAACGCATAGATACGGTGGCGGCGCTCGTCATAGGCGCACCGGCAACGGGATACGCCGGCGATGCGCTCGAGTGCGCCGTCGATCTCCTCGAGTTCCACGCGGTGCCCCAGGTGCTTGATCTGGTTGTCGCGCCGGCCCGCGAAGATCAGCTCGCCGTCTTCGGTCAGCCGGGCAAGATCGCCGGTGCGGTAGACGGTCTCGGGGTAGCGATTCTGCAACGGGTTCTGCACGAAGGCCGTCGCCGTGCGCGCGGCATCGCCGAGATAGCCGAGCGCGAGCTGCGGGGTGCGCACGTACAGCTCGCCGACATCCCCCGCTTGCGCGACGGGCGCACCCGCCTCGTTGAGCAACAGCACTTCGTGGTTGGGGAAGGGTTGGCCCAGCGGGATGCCGCCCGCGTAATCGCGCGCGCGGTCGATTTCGTGATAGAGGCAGTTGCAGGTGACCTCGGTGGGGCCATAGAGGTTCACGAAGCGCGCTTGGGGCAACCGCTCCATCCAGGCGGCGAGATGGCGGACGGGCATGGTCTCACCGCTGAACAGCACGCGTCGCACGCAGGGCAGCTCAACGCCGTCGAGGGCATGCAGACTCGTGACCAGGCAGAGTGCCGCTACGGCCCAGGTGAGGGTGGTCACGCCCTGCTCGCGCAGCGCGGCGACGAGCGCGGCGGGTTCGCTGAACAGACGACGCGGCAGAATCACGAGCGTGGCTCCAGTCGCCAGGGCGCCGTAGATGTCCTTGACCGAGACGTCGAAGTCGAAGGGAGCCTGGTTGCCGATGACGTCGGTTTCATCGATGCCGAACAGCGCGGTGAAGGAGGCTGTGAACTCCACGATGGCGCGGTGGGTCACGGCCACGCCCTTGGGCGATCCCGTGGAGCCCGAGGTGAACAGCACGTAGGCGGGGTCGGTGTCGAGCGTGCGGGCGCGTCGGTTCGCGAGCACCGTTTCGTCAGCGCGCTCGGCTGCCAGCTCGCGCACGTCGAGGATGTCGCCGGCGGTGGCCGCGCTCTCGGCGAGCTTGCGGGTCGTTTCGT
This sequence comes from uncultured Collinsella sp., assembly GCA_949287055.1. Classification (GTDB taxonomy): domain Bacteria; phylum Actinomycetota; class Coriobacteriia; order Coriobacteriales; family Coriobacteriaceae; genus Collinsella. Next base: position 1,737 of record CASEEY010000182.1, on the reverse strand, counting down.
CTACGATGACGGCGGGAGCCTCCAAGATGCGGCAGACCGCCTCTAGGCGCGTTGGGGCGGCGATGGGGTCGACGGGCACGTAGCACGTACCGGCGGCGAGCGCGCCCAAGCAGGCTGCGAGGGCATCGATGCCCTTGTCGAGCACGACCACGATGGGCTTGTCCGCCGCGCCCCGCTTCGCCAGCGCCGTTCCGACGCGTCGAGTGCGCTCAAGAAGCTCGGCGAAGGTGATGCTGCCGTGCTCGTCGATCGCGGCTGTTTTATGGGGGAGGCGTCGCGCGGTTCGCTCGAGCGGCGCGAGGGCGTGTGCGTTCATGCGGGGCCTTTCTCCTGAGATGGCGCCGGGCCTGGCGCGGCTGCGGCGAGGATCGGTGCCGGAAACGGTCATGTCCCATGATGGCGACGGTCGATTAAGGCCGCCTGAGCGCGGGCTAAATGTTTCTTTAGGCTCGCGGAATCGCTGCGCGCGGTTTGCGCCGCGCGATAAGATGGTGGCGTTCGCAGGCGGCCGCACGCCGCTTGCCCGGCCCGCGACATGCGATCGGAGGTGCACATGGGAGCCGAAGCGCCCGTGACCGTTCTCTTAGCCGACGACGACCCCGATATCGTCGAGATCCTGCGCCTGTACCTGATGGGGGCGGGCTACGACGTCCGCACGGCGCGCGACGGCGAGCAGGCGCTCGACATCATGCGGGCCGAGGAGATCTCGGTCGCGCTCGTGGACATCATGATGCCGCGTCTGAACGGCTACGACTTCATCCGCGCTGCGCGCCGTATCTCCGATGCGCCCATCATCATCGTCTCGGCGCGCAGCATGACCGCCGACAAGGTGCTCGGCCTCGACGTCGGCGCAGACGGCTATATCACCAAGCCCTTCGACCCCATGGAGGTCACGGCCTATATCCGTGCCATGCTTCGTCGCGTGGACGCGCCGACCGCGCCGCGCGTCCTGTCGGCGGGGGACCTCGCGTTGGATACCGAGCGGCTTGCCTTCACGCGCGCCGGCGCCCCCGTGGCGCTCACGGCCGCTGAGCTCAAGATCATGGCGCAGTTCCTCTCGGCACCGGGTCGCGTGTTTACCAAAGAACAGCTGTACGCCTGCATCTGCGGCGCGGACGCCGATCAGGTTGCAGGCTGCGAGAGCAGCGTGATGGTGCACATCTCCAACATCCGCGCGAAGGTGGAGGACGACCCGTCGCATCCGAGCTATATAACGACCGTTCGAGGGATGGGATACCGCCTTGACGTGTAGGGACAAAGACGCCCATCCGTGGGTCGCATCCTCGTGCGATGCGGTCATGCGCCTGGGGCGGCGCGTGTTTTCGAGCCTGACCGTGCGCTGCCTGCTTGTGGCGGGGCTGTATGCGGGGTTCGTGGCACTCTCCATCTGGACGTGCGCCAACGTGGTCGATGCGCATCTGAACAATGCGTTTCCCTCCGCGCTGTCGGTCCTCGGGGAGCGTCGCGAGGAGGTTTTCAACGGCTCGTACGACGCGCTCGCCGACCGGAACCTGGGCGATTCCGAAGCGCTCGTGCTCGACGGCGACGGGGTGGTGCTCTTTTCGACGAGCACATCGTTTTCCCAGGCGGTGGGCGTCGATGATTTGGAGTTCATCAACGAGCACGATCTGGAGAGCAGATTCTACGTGCTGCAAGAGGGGACGGATGAGGAGCCGTACTACCGCGTGCTGCGCCTCACGATCGACGAGAGGACGGGATTCGATAACGTCGAGGGCT
>CASEEY010000181.1 GCA_949287055.1 uncultured Collinsella sp. | reverse complement strand
CGCCCCGTCGGTCTGGGCGTTGAAGATCATCTGCGCGTTGTACCACCGGTCGATCCAGCTGCTGTCCAGGCCGTGGAGGGCCATATTCTCCTTGAGAATGCCGATGTCGTCAAAGCCCCAGGTGAGGAACACCACATCCTCGCCGCACCAATCGCGGAACCGCTCCATGGCCTCCGGGAAGGGAATGCCGTCCTTGGCCAGCATGGCGTCCTTGATCCCGGTGAGGCTGACGACCTTCTTATTGAGCTTGCGGTAGAATTTGGGCTTAATCAGCGCCTGGAACTCGTCGCCCACGATCTGCCGGTCGGTGACCCGGACCGCGCCGATCTGAATGATCTCGCCCCGGATCTTCACCGGCAGCACCCGCTTGGCCGCAAAGGTCCCGGGCCAGGGCTGGTTCCACTCCATATCGAGAACAATGTACTGCATGGCTGCTGACGCTCCTTCTTCCGCGCAAATCAATAGTATCATAGCACGGCCCGGCGGTGTTGTAAACCCACCATTTCCCGCATAGGATGTGGAGAAAGGCGGGATGTAAATGCCATATTTATTCTTAAGTCCCTCGACCCAGCAGTTCAATCCCTATGTCACCCGGGAGAACGAGGAGTACTGGATGAACCGGCTGGCCGACGCCATGGAGCCGGATCTTTTGGCCTGCGGCATCGGCGTGGTGCGCAATGATCCGGACAAAACCGCCGCCGCAGCCATTCAGCAGTCCAACGCCGGAGACTTCGACTTTCACCTGGCGCTCCACTCCAACGCCGCGCCGCCGGACCGCGCCGGGCAGGTCCGGGGCATCGAGCTCTACTACTACCCCACCAGCGCCGACGGCCAGCGGATGGCCGACCTGCTGGCGGAGCAATTGAAGACGGTCTACCCTCTCCCGGAGCTGGTGCGGACCGTACCCACCACGTCCCTGGGCGAGGTCCGGCGGACCAAGGCCCCGTCGGTGCTGGCCGAGCTGGGCTATCACGACAATGAGGAAGACGCCCTCTGGATTGAGGAAAATCTGGAAGCCATTGCCGCCGCCCTGGTGCGGGGCGTGTGCGCCTATTTCGGCGTCCCCTATGTGGAGCCGGAGCCCGTGCGCCGGGGCGAGGTCACCGTCAACTGGGGCACGCTCAATATCCGCGACGCGCCCAGTCTGGCGGCTCCGGTGCTGGCCTCGGCCCCCGACGGCGCGGTGCTGACGGTCTACGGCCAGAGCGGCAACTGGTACGCCGTCGGAGGCAAGAGTTTTCTCGCCCAGCAATTCCACGACGCCGGAGCCGACTATTTCCTGAAGAACGACGATCGGTCGGGTGGCGTCTACCTCGACTACGAGACGGTCTACAGCCAGGCGGAGAACGCCCAGTTCTGGCGCATCGTCAACAGCGACGAGCGTTTCTCCTACGAGACCCTGGGCGAGAGCGACCCGCGCTACCGCGACTTCCGGGCCTTCCGTGAGAAGGGCATCATCTATTGCAATATCCGCAAGCATCCTTTCTACGAGAGCATGCCGATGGAGCCCGAGGTGGTCCTGGCAGACCTGATCAAGGCTTTCCATCCCGCCCTGTTGCCCGATTACCAACCTGTCTATTACAAACGATTACCTTGATAACGAGATGAACCGACCGACCAGCCTCTATATGTTCCTGCTCGTGGCGAGTATTCTGCTCTTCTTCCTGCTGAATCTCGTCCTCGGTTCCGTCCATATTCCCTTTGCCTCCATCTGGCATATCCTGTGGGGCACGGGCTCGGAAAGCGACGTCTGGACCAACATCATCTGGAAATCGCGCGTGCCGCAGACCATCACGGCGATGGTGGCGGGCGCCGGCCTCTCGGTCAGCGGCCTCCAGATGCAGACGGTCTTCCGCAACCCCCTGGCAGGCCCGTCGATGCTCGGCATCAGCTCGGGAGCGAGCCTGGGTGTGGCCTTCGTCGTCCTGCTGTCGGGCAGTATTGGTGGCGTCGCCCTCAGTCGGCTGGGCTATATGGGCGAGCTCGCGCTCACCATCGCCGCCATCGTCGGCGCCTTGTCGGTTATGGCTCTTATCGCCTTCATCTCGCAAAAGGTGAAGGGCAACGTCACGCTCCTCATTATCGGCGTGATGATCGGCTACGTGGCGAGCGCCATCATCGGCGTGCTCAAGTATTTCAGCGTTGAGGAGGACATCCGGGCCTACGTCATTTGGGGCCTCGGCAGTTTCGCCCGTGTCTCGGGCGACCAGATGACGCTTTTCGCCTGCATCATGCTCGCACTCCTGCCCCTCTCCTTCCTACTGATAAAGACATTGAACCTGCTTCTGCTGGGCGAGAATTATGCCCGCAACCTGGGGCTAGACATCAAACGGGCCCGCCTTCTGGTGATCTGCTCGGCCGGCATACTGACGGCCATCGTCACCGCCTATTGCGGGCCGATCAATTTCCTCGGGCTGGCCGTGCCGCACCTCTGCCGAGCCCTGTTCCAGAGCTCAGACCACCGGGTGCTGATGCCCGCCTCGCTCCTGGCCGGCGCGGCGCTGGCGCTGGCTTGCAACCTGATCGCCCGAGCCCCCGGATTCGAGGGCGCCTTGCCGGTCAACTCGGTCACGGCCCTCATCGGCGCGCCGGTCGTCCTTTCTGTCCTGTTCAACAAGAAACGAAATGAGATAAGGGAATGAAGCATCACCAAACGAGCATAGAGATCGAAGGCCTCTCAACCGGCTATATCACCTCGAAACGGCGCATCGTCATCGCCGACAAGATCGACGCGACCATCCGCGCCGGCGAGCTCACCTGCCTGCTGGGCGCCAACGGGGCGGGCAAGTCGACCCTGCTCCGCACCCTTTCCGGCTTCCAGCCCCCGCTGGGCGGCGAGATCCGACTGATGGGCCGCCCGCTGGGCGAATACTCGGACAAGCGGCTCTCGCGGGTGATCGGCGTGGTGCTGACCGACAAGTGCGAGATCCGCAACATGAGCGTCGAGGAGCTGGTCGGCCTCGGCCGCAGCCCCTATACCGGCTTTTGGGGCACGCTCGGCGAGCAGGACCGGCAGATC
>CASEEY010000180.1 GCA_949287055.1 uncultured Collinsella sp. | reverse complement strand
CCTCGCTCGCGTTATCGCACGCGACAACTGCAAGCTTGTCGGATAGCGCCACTTCCGCCCTACCGTTCATCGCCGCCTCCGTCCGCCCGCTCGCCTTGCCGTCCGACAACCTACCCAGCAAGCATACGACGTGTTTCGCCTCCCCAGGTCCATCGCACCCATTTTCCACCCCATCCGCGAGCGAGCGCTCGCGGGAGTCGGATGTCCGGCTATGGCCGAACCCGCCGCGCTGCGGCACAATGGAGGTAGCAGATGGGCCCGCGCGCCTGCACTTCGCGCCGACGCCCGTCGCGCAGCGGACCGTACACGCGAGGAGCAGCCATGTCGAGCAGGAAACCGTCAGCCAAAGCCAAGCAGATCGCCGCCTTCAGAGCGCAGTCCGGCGGGCTCGACGACCTGTTCGCCCGCGAGGAGCAGCACCGCGAGGACCTCGCCGTCACACGCGACGAGGCCCTCTACCATAAAGCATGTGCATCCAAGAACCGCTACGCAACCCGCGCGGAAGCCGAGGAAACCATCCGTCTGTGCGAGGAGCACGGCACGCGCGGCCTGCACTGCTATAAGTGCGACTATTGCGGCGGCTGGCACCTCACGTCCAAGCCGAAGCGCTCCTAGCGTGTCGAGGCCGTCTGGCTTGCATCCTCCTGCTTGCGCGCCATCTTGATGGTGGGCGTCGTCGCCAAGCCCAGCAGCACGATAACGGCACCGACGGCGTAGGCGGTACGCGTCGAATCGAAGCGGGCACGCGCCTGGATGTTCACGAGCTCACGGCGCTCGGTCGCCGTCATGGGAATGTCCTTGATCTGCGCGGCGAACTCCGCATCGCTTCCCAGATCGACCGTCATACCCGAAAGCGCATCGCGGACCTCCGTCGAGATGGACGGGTCGGACGCCGCACGCGCCCTGACCGTGCTCGTGATGCCGAACAGCAGGATCGCACCGAGCAGCGCCACGCCGATCGCCTGGCCTACGTTGCGCATCGTGGTCTGGATGCCGCCGGACTGCGACGCCTCGCGCTCGGGCAGGGCAAGCGCCACGATGTTGCTCGCATGTGACGACACCGTGCCCGCACCGACGCCGGCCATAAACGCGCCCAGGTACACGCCTGCCGTGTTGGCGCCATCGATTGTGACCGACATCGCCATGACACCGAGGGCGAGCGCCATGGCGATGTAGCCCGCCTGGATCACGTGGCGCGGGTTGGCGCGCGGCAGCAGCTTGGGGATACCGAGGGCGAGCGCGAAGGTGGGAACGCCGGTCACGATGGAGATGGTGCCGACGTCGATGGGCGTCCAACCGGCCACCAGCTGCAGATACGGCGCCATGAGGATGGACTGCGCGCCCATGAAGAAAAACGTCAGGGCATTGGCCACAAGCCCGGCGAGCACCTGCGGCGTCCGGAGGAACGCGCTCGGCAGCAGCGCGATGCCGCGCTTGCGCTCAACTTCGCCCTCGACCCTCACCAGCACGGCGAGCACAACCAGGCCGCAGGCGATGAGCGGCAGCGTGGGCGAGATGCCCATGATCTTGAACGGACAGGCAGAAAGCGGCGTGATCAGGCCCCACGACGAGATGCCCGACATACCGATCAAGACCATGAACAGGCCCGCGGCGGCAAGGGCGACACCCAGGCCGTCGAACCTCAGGCGCTCGTCAACCTGATTCGTGGCGGGCAGGCTCAGCGAAAACAGGAACACGGTGATGAAATACACGCCGAGCACCAAGAAGGTGACGCGCATGCCCGCCGTCTCCATGACGACGCCGAGGATGAGCGGCAGCACCGCCGAGAGGCCCGACGCCGCGCCGATGCAGCCGAACGCCACCGTACGATTGGATCCGTGGTACAGAAGCGGGATGAGCCCGAGAACCGACGGGATCATGAAGCTCGCACCGAAGCCCACGAGTACGCGGCCGACCCAGATGAAGACGATCATGTTGGGAGCGAAAGCGAGCGCGACCTCGCCCGCCGCACACAGCAGCGTACCGATGCGAAACGTCTTCTTCCACCCGACGATGGTGCCGACCAGGCCTCCGGCGATCATGAATGCACCGCCGACAAGCGGGTAGACCATGTTGGCGAGCTGAATCTCGGAGGTCGTGGCGCCGAGCTCATGCGTAAGCGCCGAGGTGGCAAGCGACAGGGCGCCGTTGTCGCCGGTCGCCCCCATCTGCGCCAAGATGAGGATAACGATGGGTAAGACGAGGAATTTCTCGACGTTCGCGGACTGCGAACGGCCGGGATGTGCCAGAGCAGCGGAGTTCATATCCGCTCCTTCCTAAAAAGAGATGATATTGAGCATGTATGTGGCAGAGATCGACTCGGCAGGGACCTGACAAAGGGGGCGTCCCACGTTGTCAGGTCCCTCGTCAGGAGAACTTAGGCTGCAGGCTCCAGCATGATGGGTACGGAGCCGGAAAGATCGCACGAGGCGAGCGGGTAGGCGCGAATCTGCGGATCATCATAGGTGGCGTGGTAATACGTAAGCGTCCCCGCCGAGAAGCAGCTCGTATAGAGCGTCTTCTCGTATGCGCCATCGCCCATGCGGGCACAGCCCTCGGGTACCGCCACCGAGCCGAGCGTGCGGAACAGGCGCGTGACGTTGTCCGCCTCGCGCTCCTGCGCAGGATAGTGGCTGTTCACAAACGCCACCTTGACGAAGCGCGACGGACCGCTGTAGTCGCCGGGCGTCCCCTGCATGCCCAATCCTGAGCCGAAGGGCGTGAGGTCGGCGCGGTCCCATGGCGTGTGCGCCGGGGCATCGTCGGACAGCATGAGGTAGTTGCGCAGGTTTTGCCGCTGCCAGCCGAAATCGGGCTCGTTGGTGAGCACGTCGACGTCGTTCTCCCAGACACGGATGCCGTCGTCTAGGCACTCCACGACCACGCTTCCGGTGGCATCGCCGATAATCCAGTGGAGGTTGGCGACCGGCAGCTGCTCGTTGACCGGCTTGGCGACGATGATCGTGTCCGCGAGCGCGCGGCGCACCTCATCGAGGCTCGCGAAGTTGCGCGCAACCCAATACGGGAACTCGTA
>CASEEY010000179.1 GCA_949287055.1 uncultured Collinsella sp. | reverse complement strand
CCGAAAGATGTCTGCCCTGCACGACATGGGGTCTCTTCGTGCGCAGACGGCACGTGAGCTCGATTTCTCCGAGAGGGATGGAGCGGACCTTCCGTCTTGGGATGACTTGCGTGAGGGCTGGTACGATGAGCGCTTGGAGAAGGCGTAGATTCCGAGTCCTTGTCGTTCTTCTTGACACAAGCATGCGCGAAAGTGCCAGTGCGTCCACGTGGACTTCGAGGGCTGTATGGCGCTGACGGCGGAGTAAGCCTGTTTGGAAAGGCGGCGAACAATGGGTAGGGGACAAGAGCGGTCGAGCCAGCGTCTGGCACAGATCGTCGAGCCGACCGACGACGAGAAGGCCGCGGCAAAGGCCGCCCGGACGTTCGGGCGCTCCTATGCGCATGACAGCACGGCGCTCGGGGTGGCCGCCTTCGCCGGGTTCTTCTTCATCGTCCTTGTCATCGTCGTCGTGACGCTCGTCGGCGGCGTTGCGCACTCCGAGTTCGGGGGGCAGGATATCGCGTGGCTCGCCGTGATTGGCGCTGTTGTGTTCGTCGTGTTTGCCGTGCTTGCGGTCGTGTCGGTCCTTGTCGCGCGTCACCATTACCTCCACCCGGTCAAGAGCGACGTGTTCGCGGCAGGCGGGCGTCTGTTCCACACCTCGTTCATGCAGGACAAGGAGAAGCGCGAGGACAACCGCGGGATCGTCCGCATCAACGTCGTCGGCATCGCGGAGTGCACTGGGTTCCACAACAGGAAGGACAGGACGGTCTGGATCCTACCGAGTCCCGGCGTGCGCATCCATGACGTGTGGCGGCGCGGCAAGCGGTGGGATGACGAGCGTGAGCTGTGCCTCGCCCTCCTGGAGAAGGGGATCCCGAGCGGTGCGGACACGGACCCGTTCTTTGGCGTGGACGAGCAGTACCGGGGATTCCTCGAGCGAATCGGCGTTCGGATAGAGGAGACGACCAAGCCCGTCGACTTCCTAGCAGGTACGTGGTCGTAGGTGGACGACCGGTTCTAGGTGCTGCCACATTACCAGAAACCTCGGGTAACAACCCCATACACGCCTGTCAAGCTCAGCGCGTTCGCCGAGTTACGTCGCGCCTTACGCCGGGCGCCGCGCTGCCCCCGCGTTCTTCTCGCCCTTTGCTGGGTAGGGTAGGGGCAGCTCATGCAGCATGTCTGAAAGGGGCTCCATGTTTGACAAGTTGTTCTCGCCCATCACGATCCGGGGGCTCGAGCTGCCCAACCGCGTTGTCATGTCGGCAATGGGCACGCACGAGTCCGCGGCGAGCGAAGACGGAAAGTCGGTGACGCAGAAGCTCATCGACTTCCACGTGGCGCGCGCCAAGGGCGGCTGCGGACTTAACACCACCGAGGTCTGCTCCGTCGACGCGGCAAGCTCGCCCAGGGGCTTCCTCTCCATTGCGGAGGACAAGTTTGTCCCTGGTCTCACTTCACTCTGTGACGCCGTGCACGAGGCGGGCGGGCACATTGCCGTGCAGCTCTGGCAGGGAGCGCTCGCCGTGGGGAGCGACCCCACCGCGCAGATTCTGGTGCCCTCTGACATGCCCATGTCCCCCGAGTTCACCCTCCCGGGCATCACGGTCGAGCGCATCTACGAGGTCATCGACGCCTTTGGTGCCGCCGCTGCGCGTGCCGCGACCGCAGGCTTCGACGCCGTCGAGTTCCACTGCGCGCACACCTACCTGCCGCACTCGTTCCTCTCCGGCGGCATCAACCACCGCACCGACGAGTGGGGCGGCAGTCTGGAGAATCGCATGCGCTTCCCGCTTGCGTGCATCGACGCCATCCGCGCCAACATCCCCGAGGACATGCCGCTCTTCATGCGCATCGGCTGGCAGGACGACTACCTCGAGGGCGGCCTCACGCCCGAGGAGGTCATCGAGTTCTGCAAGCACGCGGGCGAGCACGGGGTCGACGTTCTCAACGTCTCGCGCGGCAACATCCTCTCGGCTGCCCTCATCTACGAGACGCCCCCGGTGGACCTTCCCAACGGCTTCAACGTTGAGCCGGCGGCGCGCATCCGCCGCGAGACCGGCATGCTCACCATGCCCTGCGGGCGCATCAACCGCCCCGAGCTTGCCGAGCAGATTCTCGACGGCGACAAGGCAGACCTCATTGTCATGGCGCGCTCCCAGCTGGCTGACGCCGACTTCTGCAGCAAGGCCCAGGCGGGCGAGCTGGCGTCCATCAAGTACTGCGTGGGCTGCGACCAGGGCTGCTACGACTACTTCTACCGTGCGCTCGCCGACCCATCGATTGAGCACATCACCTGCCTGCGCAACCCCGCGCTCTTTGAGGAGCGCGCCATGGCGCTCGAGCCCGTGGCAGAGCCCAGGCGCGTGCTCGTTGCGGGCGGCGGCATCGCCGGCATCGAGGCGGCGGAGGGCCTGGTCAAGCGCGGGTGCACGCCCATCCTCTGCGAGGCGTCCGACCATCTGGGCGGCCAGTTCGCGCTCGCCGGCGTGGCCCCGCGCAAGGGCGACTTCACCTATGCGTGCGATATGGCCATCAAGAACCTGGAGGACCTCGGCGTTGATATCCGACTCAACACGCCCGTGACGCCCGAGCTTGTGGGGAAGATTGCCCCTGATGCCGTGATCGTGGCGATTGGCTCGGAGTCCGTCGTGCCCAGCATCCCCGGCGCGGACGGCGACAACGTCATCGACGCCCGCGAGGTCCTCTCCGGCGTCGAGCTCCCCGAGGGCAACGTTGCCATCATCGGCGGCGGGCTCGTGGGCATCGAGGTGGCCGAGCACCTTGCCGGGCAGGGTCGCGCGTCCACGGTGATCGAGATGCGCGACGCGATCCTCGTTGAGATGGGGGAGATGCGCAAGACCGCCACGCAGATGTCGCTCGCCCAGGAGCCCATCACGGTCCTTACCAACGCCACCTGCACCGCAATCGCGGACGGTGCGGTGACGGTAAAGGTGGACGGTGCCGAGAAGAACGTGCCCGCCGACGTGGTCATCCTGGCGGTGGGCTCCAAGCCGCGTCCGACCGACGACCTCAGGGCGACGTGCGAGGCGCGGGGCATCCCGTGCACCGTGGTGGGTGACGCCAGGGAGGCGCCGCGC
>CASEEY010000178.1 GCA_949287055.1 uncultured Collinsella sp. | reverse complement strand
CGTTTGCCTTCTTGTTCTCGGCGAATTCGTCTTTCACCGCTTGCATGAGCGCGGGGTCGCAGATCAGGTCGCACGCCGCACCGGCAAGCGTCTTGGCGCCATAGATCACCGCGTTATGCGCATCGTCGCTCTTGCCTGCATCCACGAATTCCTGCGAATGCGACGAGGTACCCACCGGCACGAACGCCACGCGGATGCACGAGCCCGGAATCTCGTACATGACGTTGCCGAAGTCGGTCGATCCGGTCTTCTCACGCGGGGCAGACAGGCGCGGAGCGCCCGCGAGCTCGGCGTTCTTCATGAGCAGCTCGTTGAGCTTGAGCACGGGAATCTTGTTGTAGAAGTCATGCTTGAGCTCGACATCGTAGTCGACGCCCGCGATGAGCGCCGCGCCCTTGATGATGTCCTTGAACCGCGCGACCACGCCCTCGAGGTTCTCCTTGGAAAACGAGCGCAGCGAAAAGACGCCTTCCGCCTCGGCCGGCACAACATTGGACGGTCCGGGCAGGGCGCTGACAGTGTAGTGCATGCGCGTGTCATCGGACACGTGCTCACGCAGGAACTCGATGCCGTTGAACGCGATCAGCAGGGCATCGAACGCACTGCGCCCCTGGTCGGGCGCGAGGGCGGCATGGGCGCGATGTCCATGGAAGTGCACCTTGAACGTCTGGTCCGACAAGCAGCGGACATCGGTGCAGGTCGTCGGGGATCCATGCATCATGAGCGCCACGTCCAGCTCGTGGAAGCAGCCGTTCTTGATCATGGACGCCTTGGCACCCTGAGTCTCCTCGGCGGGCGTGCCGTACACCACGAGCTTATAGGGCTGCGCGGGATCGGCGAGCGCACGCTGGACCGCAAACGCCGCGCCCAGAATCGCCGGGCCCTGCATATGGTGCCCGCAGCCGTGGCCGAGCCCCACGAGGGCATCGTACTCGCACAAAAGGCCGATGGTCGGGCCTCCCTCGCCCACCGCATACTCTGCGCGAAACGACGTCTCGTACCCGCCCACGCCACGCTCGACCGCAAAGCCATGGGCCTCGAGCGCAGCGGTGAGCAGCGCCTGCGCGTCGTACTCCTTGCCGTCGTACTCGGGGTTGTCAAAGATACGGTCGGCCATGTCCGTAAGATCGGGACGCAGATCATCCACGTAGGAGAACAGGGTTTCCTTATCGATTGCCATGATGTACTCCTTCACATCCGGTCATCGTGCAAAACGGCGGGCGGCCGCGAAACGCCTTCCGCGGCCGCCCCCGATCCGTGCGTCTTACATGTAGCCAATCGCCTGCGCGATGCCCATCATCACGCAGCATGCGAGCATGATGATGAGGAAGAGCTTCCACATGAAGCTCATCCAGCGGTCATACGGGATGTTGACCGCGCCGAGCATGCCCATGAGGGCCGTGGAGTGGGGCTGCACGTAGTTGGAGAAGCCGTCGGCGAAGTTGAACGCCAGGACGGTCGACTGACGGGTGAGACCCAGCAGGTCGCCCAGCGGGGCGGTGATCGGGATGATGGCCGACGCCATGCCGGAGCCGGACACGATGACGAAGCTCACCAGCACGTTGGCAAGGTACATAACCGGGCCGATCAGGAACGCCGGCGTGCCCGCCATGAGCGTCGCCATGGCGTGAATGACCGTGTCGACGATGTTGCCGGCAGTCATGATGTCGGAGATGGAGGTCGCAAGACCGATGACCATCGCGGCGGACAGCATGCCCTTGCAACCGGTCAGGAATTCAGAGGACATCGACGAGGGGGTCTCGCCGGACAGGAAGCCCTCGATGATGGCGAGGGCCAGGAAGACGGCGGCGAGCTCGGGCGTATCCCAGCCGAAGTTCACGCTGCCGATGACCATCGCCGCAAGCGCCGCGACGAGCGCCAGGATGATGAGGGCCTTGCGCGCGTCCATGGGGCCGAAGGAGTCGATGTCGAGGTTCTTGTACTCGTTGGTCTTATCGAGCTCGTACATGGGGCTCTTGGTGGGGTCCTTGCGGATCTTGTTGGCATAGTGCACGAGGTACACGTTGACGATGACGAGGAACACCACCAGGTTGATCACGCGGAACGTCAGACCCGAATACGGCGCCAGCTCGGCGATGCCCTGCGCGATGAGCGTCGTGGACGGATTGAACGTACCGGTGGAGAAGCCGACCGAGCCGCCCAGCAGGATGATGGCGACGCCCGTGATGGAGTCCAGGCCCATGGCCATCGAGATCATGACGAGAATCGGCGCGAACGCGATGAACTGGTTGACGCCCTGCGTGGTGCAGATGAGTGCAAACACCGTGGTCATGATGGGGATGAACAGGTACAGACGGTTCTGGAACACCTTGGCGATGCGCGCGACGAGCGAGTGCAGCGCGCCCGACTTGGTGATGAAGATGAAGGCGCCGCCCGAGAACATGATGAGCAGCATCAGGTCGATGCGGCTGCACATAGCGTTGACGATATACAGCGGGATGAGCAGCGGATTGACCGGCGTCTGCTCGACGTAGGTGAACTGCTCGGGATCGACGACCATCTGGCCGCTCGCGTTCTCGTAGCGAGCGTACTCGCCGGCCGGCACGATCCACGTGAGCGCCGTGACCGCCAAGATGATGACCATGATGATGACGAAGGTGTGCGGCACCTTGAACTTGTGCTTGGTGCCCCTGTCGCCCGTAGCCGCATGCGCGGCCGTAGGCGCAGCGTTGGCTGCAGCCATAAGTCCCTCCCCTTTCCATCGAGACGCAGTCCGGCATCGCCGCGACGGCATCCGTAGGCGCGCGAACGCGCCTCTTTATTATGTTAAAGTGCATTGTAGTACACTCTTTCTGTATTCGATAGCTTGGGTGCCTAATTTGTTCAACAGGGCGTCAACTGTTAATAATCCCTGTTACATGCTTCAATCTGAAGCGTACGCCGTCATTGATTGACCCCCGAAGCCATCCCGTTATGCATAGTGGAGGCAACGTCGTGCAACAAGATATGACCCCCTCGCCGACAATCCACCCCACGGTCCGCGTCGCCGAAAGCGCCGTGGTACGCGGGCGTGTGACGCTCGGCGAAAACGTGAGCATCTGGTACAACGCGGTCCTGCGCGGCGATGTTGACGCCATCGAAGTGGGCGACG
>CASEEY010000177.1 GCA_949287055.1 uncultured Collinsella sp. | reverse complement strand
GAGTCCCGTGCCCGCCGCAAGCAGCGATGCGCCCGGACCCCATCGCAGGACCGTGCCCGTCTACGCCCTCGTCGTCATGATGGCATCCGTCGTCGCGGTCTGCGGCGTCGTCCTCGCGGTGCTGGCGCTCCGCCCCTGGGGCGCCGATCAGGCCGCCCAGCAGGAAGCAACCGAGATCCGTGTCATCGAGCCCGAAACCGAAGATGAGGCCGACGACGATATCGAAATCGTGGAAAAGCAGGTCGAACCGGCAGAGAAGCCCGCAGAGCCCGCGCCCGCCGAGCAAAGCGAGGCGCCGGTGCAGCAGGCAGAACCGCAAGGGCAGCAGTCCTCCGCCCCCAACAACTTTTACGTATGCCCCGATTCGGCGACGCACGTGTACAGCGACAGCGAGCTCTACGCCATGTCGGCCGACGAGCTCGAGCTGGCGCGCAACGAGATCTACGCCCGCTACGGACGCGGATTCAGCACTGACTACCTGCAGGAATACTTTGATTCCCAAGCGTGGTACACGCGCAAGTACAGCCCGGAGGAGTTTGACGCCATGACCAGCCCGCTCAACGCCACCGAGCAGCAAAACGTCGCCAACATGCTCCGCGTGGAAAAGGACCTGCGTAACTAGCGGGCGGCGTAACTAGCGGGCGGCGTAACTAGCGGGCGGCGCAACCAGCAGGCTGCGCGCCAAACGAAAACCTGCACACCGCCGGGCACGAGTCTTCAAAGCGCTGCAGTGCGCTCACTCGTCCGCGCGGTCCCGTTTCGGCGCCACATCTGAGCCGCCGGGGCACTACCCCCGTTTAGAAGACGGTTTTGTGCCGACCTGCCAAGTAGCACCAAAACCGCCAAAGCTCTTACCTGCGGTTTCTATGCAGCGCAAGCTCCTTATACGCGCGGGGCGCCGCCAAAACCGTCTTCTAAACGCATGTTTTGGTTTCCCGGGACCAATGTGCAGCTGAATCATCGATTGAGGGCGCCGGGGGTGCACGGTCCGCCGCTCCCGGCAAGGCAGCAATCCTGTGTGGATGCCCCGC
Source organism: uncultured Collinsella sp. (assembly GCA_949287055.1). Classification (GTDB taxonomy): domain Bacteria; phylum Actinomycetota; class Coriobacteriia; order Coriobacteriales; family Coriobacteriaceae; genus Collinsella. The sequence goes on along the minus strand of CASEEY010000177.1, from coordinate 2,083 downwards.
TGACCTTCGACACGCCCTCATGAGCGGAATGCCCAACAAGCCCTGAGCGGATATGGCCTTGGCACTCCCCATCGCGGCACCTCGGCAAGGTTATGCGACACCGCCGCTTCACCAAGGCCTCTTCGACGAGACGGCGCCCACCGCCTCAACAACGCGACGCACCTCACCGTTCCCGACATGCCGCAACGCTCCACCCCGGGCCTGAACGATTATTTCATGTACCTAATTATTCGGTACCTTGACTTTATCCTTATCGGTAGTAATCTTCTTTCGTCAAACCGAACGAATCGCATACTGAGAGAGGAGTAACGCATGTGTATGCCCGCCGACAACACGTCGTCGCGGCCCAATGAGCGGCATGCTCGTCCAGCGCCGGATGAGCCGCAGCCTTCGGACTCCCCCGAGGAGGCGCGCGCCCGCCGTCTCTTGTGGGATATCGGCTTTTGCGGCCAGTACCTGCACTTTCACAGCGGTGGTAGGTCGGGCCGCGCGGCGATCATCTGCCTGCTCGCCAAAAACGGGGGTCAGATGTCGCAACAGGAGCTCGGCTCCTTCTTTGAGCTCAAGCCGGGCTCGCTGTCGGAGATTCTCGCAAAGATCGAGAACGCCGGCTTGATCGAGCGCACGCGCAACCCCGAGGACCGGCGCCAGCTCACCATCCGCCTCACCGAAAAGGGAGTCGACGAGGCGGCGCGCGAGCAGGAGGGGCGCAATCAGTTCCGTCGCCAGGCGTTCGCGTGCCTGAGCGAGACGGAACAGGAGCAGCTGCTCGATATGCTCGACAAGATTCGAACGCATTGGGAGGGATTGCATGATTAAAACGCTCATGGGGAGCATCCGCGAGTACCGCAAGGCGGCCATCGCGACCCCCATCATCGTGTCGGGCGAGGTGGTGATGGAAGTCGCCATCCCGTTTGTCACCGCCCAGCTCATCAACGTCATCCAGCAGGGTGCCAGCGTACCCGAGATGCTTCCGTACGCCGGCCTGCTCGTGGCCATGGCGCTCGCGTCGCTTTGCTTCGGCATCGGCGCCGGCCTCACCTGCAGCCAGGCTTCCTGCGGCTTCGCCAAGAACCTGCGCCACGACGTGTTCGCCGCGGTGCAGCGCTTCAGCTTCGCCAATATCGACCAGTTCTCCAGCTCCTCGCTGGTGACGCGTCTCACCACGGACATCACCAACGTGCAGCTCGCCTACATGATGATCATCCGTACGGCCATCCGCTGCCCGCTGATCCTTGTCTGCGGCATCGTCATGGCTTTCGTCATGGGTGGCCCCATGGCCATCGTCTTCGTGATCGTCGTGCCCATCCTGGGCTTCGGCCTGTTCAAGGTCGTGCGCACCGTGCACCCGATCTTCCGCTCCGTCTTCCGCAAGTACGACGCGCTCAACGAGTCCATCGAGGAGAACGTCACCGGCATGCGCGACGTCAAGAGCTACGTGCGCCAGGACTACGAGAAGGCCAAGTTCGGCCGCGCTGCGCAGGACGTCTGCGCCGACTTCACCCGCGCCGAGAAGATCCTCGCCTTCAACTCGCCCATGATGAACCTCGCCGTGTTCACGGTGTTCACGGTCATCATCCAGTTCGGCTCCTACCTGATCATCTCAAGCCGCGGCACCATGCTCAACGTCGGCCAGTTCTCCGCGCTGACCACCTACGGCTTCATGATCCTCATGGCGCTCATGATGGTGTCGATGGTCTTCGCCATGATCACCATGGCGCAGGAGTCCGCCGAGCGCATCGTCGAGGTCATCGAGACCGAGCCCACCATCAAGAACCCGGAGCATCCCATCACCGAGATGAAGGACGGCTCCATCGACTTCGACAACGTGACCTTCAAGTACTCCGAGAAGGCAGAGCACCGCGCGCTCGCCGAGATCGATCTGCACATCGCCAGCGGCGAGACGCTGGGCATCATGGGCGGCACCGGTTCGGCCAAGACGTCGCTGATCAACCTGATCAGCCGCCTGTACGACGTGACCGAAGGCTCCGTCAAGGTCGGCGGCGTGGACGTGCGCGACTACGACCTCGAGTTCCTCCGCAACAACGTGGCTGTCGTGCTCCAGAAAAACGTGCTGTTCTCC
>CASEEY010000176.1 GCA_949287055.1 uncultured Collinsella sp. | reverse complement strand
CGGCCTTTGCAGCCGTCGGCGCGGGCGCGGGCGCCGCGGTGCCCGCCGACACCGCGCGCGCATCCGAGCGCTCCGAAGCCGGCACATTCCACGGCAGATCGTCATCATGGGCAGCGGCGGAAGCCGTCGCAGGCGCAGGGGCGGCGGAGGCCTTCGGCGCCGGGCGCGACGGACCGGACGGGGGCGTCGTCCCCGTCAGCGCCGCAACGCCCACGGCGCCAAGCGGCGCGCTCGGAATGCCTGAAGCGATCTGGGCCTCCAGGCGGTCCAGGCGCTCGGCAAGCGCCTCAAGCGTCAGGTCGGACTCGGGGCGCGCCAGGCGCGTGCAGGCGATTTCGAGCACAAGGCGCGGGTCGGAGGCCCCGCGCATCTCGATGACCGCGTCGTCGAGCACGGTGAGCACGCGCGCCAGGCGCTCGGGCCCCTCGAAGGCGGATGCCTCGTCGACGAGCGCCGCCACCTCGTCGGGCGTGCCGTCGAACAGATCGGGGTTGCCGCCGGCAACGCGCGCCGTATAGACATCGCGCACGTGCGCCACCAGGTCGCGCGTGAGCTCGAGCAGGTCGTTGCCCTCGTCCACCTGCTCGCGAACAGCCGTGAACAGCGCCACGACGTCGCGCGCGGCGATGGCGCGTGCAAACTGCTCGAGCACCGTGCTCGAGACCTCGCCCAGAAGCGCCCGGGCGTCGTCCACGCGAATCGCCCCGTCGCCGAACACCGAGAGCTGCTCAAGGGTCGACAGCGCGTCGCGCATGCCGCCGCGGGCATGACGCGCTACGATCTCGAGCGCCTCGTCGTCGGCATCGAAGTTCTCCTGTTCGCAGATGTAGCGCAGTCGGCCCACGATGTCCTCGTTGGAGATGCGGTGGAAGTCGAAGCGCTGGCAGCGCGACAGGATGGTCTCGAGGATCTTCTGCGGGTCGGTGGTGCACAGGATGAAGACCACGTGGCTCGGCGGCTCCTCGAGCGTCTTGAGCAGCGCGTTGAACGCCGCCGCCGTGAGCATGTGGACCTCGTCGATGATGTAGACCTTGTAGGCGCCGCGCACCGGGGCGAAGCTCACCGAGCTGATGATCTCCTCGCGCACGTTGTCCACGCCCGTACGCGACGCGGCGTCGAGCTCGTAGACATCCGGATGCGTGCCCTCGGCGATGGCCTCGCACTCGGCGCAGGTGCCGTCAGGCATGCAGCCGCTCGCCCCCTGCGCCCGCGCGGCGTCGGCGTGCTCGCACAGCAGGGCCTTGGCAAGAATGCGCGCCATGGTGGTCTTGCCCGTGCCGCGCGGGCCGCAGAACAGGTACGCATGCGACAGGCGGCCCTCTGCCACCGCATGCTTGAGCGTCGAGACGATATGCTGCTGGCCGACCACGCTGTCAAACGTCAGCGGACGGTACTTTCGGTACAAAGACTCCATGGGACAACTTTCCTCGCGGCGTTTTGAATGAGCCTATGATACCCGCTGGCGGCGACCGAAGCGGCTGCGGCTACAGCCCGTGGTCAGCAAGTCGCCGATCGATGTCTTTGAGCGTGATGCGCGCGGCGAACAACTGGCGATAAGTCGCGGTCTTCACCTTGTTTTGAACCTTGAGCTCGTCCATGCGCGCCGTGATATCGGCGAGCTCGGCACGCGTGTCGCGGGCGAACGCCTCGTAAGCGGCCAAACGCTCCTGATCGGTCATACGACCACCTTCCCCGGTAACGACAAGATCGGACCGACAAGTTTGAACCCGGCACCATCTTGTCGCCATCTTGTCGCGACAAGTTTATACCCGGCACCATCTTGTCACGTCTGGCGAGTCCGGCAAAGGGCACGACACGGGACGCCGTGCTAAAATGCGTGCAGGCATTCGTGAAACACAGCTCAAACGTACAGGACATCCATGCCGCTTTTTCCGTCACAGATGCGCACGCGGGTCATAGGCCCCACCGATCGCGCGCCCGGCACCGGGCGTGCGGCGGATACGGGCGCCACCGCCGCGGCGCTGCTCAAGCGGTATCGTCCGCTGGAGACCAACACGAGCGGCGGGTTCGGTGTCGTCGAGATCTGCCTGGACGCCCGGCTGCAGCGGCGCGTCGCCATCAAGCGCATCCCGCTGGTCTCGCCCGACGCGAACGGCGTCATGCCCGTCGACACCACGGCCGCAGCACTCGCGGAGGCGCGCACGGCGAGCATGCTCGCGCACCCCAACATCGTGTCCGTCATCGACTTCACCTACGACGACTCCTACGCCTACCTGGTCATGGAATATGTCGACGGCATGAACCTCGCGGAGTTTCTCGCAAGCGTCGAGGGGCATTCGCTCACGTTTGACGAGGCTGCCACCATCGCCGATGCGCTCGTGCAGGCCCTTGCCTTCGCCCACGAGAACGGCGTGCTGCACCTGGACATCAAACCGGCCAACGTGCTGATCGACCGCAACGGCCACGTCAAGCTCACCGACTTCGGCATGGCGACGCTCACGAGCGCCGCGGGCTTCGGCGGGGCGCGCGGCGGCACCATCGGCTACATGCCTCCCGAGCAGCTGCGCGGCGACCTGGTCGACGAGCGCACCGACGTCTTCGCCCTCGCCAGCGTCATGTACGAGGCCCTCTGCGGCACCGCCCCCTTCCGCGCCGGCACCCCAGCAGACTCCGAGGCCCGCATCGAGCAGGGCGTCCTCTACCCGAGCGACCTGCTCCCCAGCATCCCCGCGCAAACCGAAAGCGCGCTGCTCGCCGCCCTCGCGGCGGATCCCGACGCGCGCACCGGCAGCGTCATAGAGTTCGGCGAGCGCTTCTGCGCGCAGCTGGGCAACCCCCGCGAGGGGCGCCGCAGCCTCGCGCGCATCATCGCGCGACTCACCTCCGACGAGCGCGACGACGTCGAGGAGGAACCCTCGCGCGCCGCCCGCACCTGGGAGCTCGATCCGGCAGAAGGATATCTGGGAAGCCGCTTCGAGCGGTCGCGCCGTACGCTCGCCTCGGGCGTTGCCGCAGCATCGGTCGCCGCATGCTGCTGGATGCTGCTCGGCGCAACGGGCCTCGTCGAGGCGCCGGCGCGCATCGCGGCGTCTGCCGCCATCGGCGTCGCCGCGCTCGCGGCCCCGCAGCTGGGAAGCGCCCTGGTGTTCACAGGGTTTTTGGTAACGATTCTGGGATCGACCGCGCTCATTCCCGTCCTGCCCGTCGCCATGCTGGCGTGCGCCATCGGCTGC
>CASEEY010000175.1 GCA_949287055.1 uncultured Collinsella sp. | reverse complement strand
CAGGATGATGAAGGCGCGGCAGCCGTTATTCGCGTGGTGCAGAATCTCGGCGGGAATCAGCACGCCCTCGCCGGCGTCGAACGTATGGTGCACGATATCGTCGCTCGCGCGCACGAGCTCGCCCATGCGCTCGGGCGGCTCATAGAGCGGGTGGCGGCGAGCGATGCGGTCGGTCGCGTCCTGTGCGAACTCGAAGGCGTCGTCGGATACCGCCCATTCGGTCTTCTGCGAAAGCGGCTTATGGATGCCGAACTCGCGCACCTGGGCGTGCTTGTAGAAGTACGTCTTGCGGATGACGTCGGTCATGCGGGCCTCGATGACCTCGAAGCCGTTGCGCTCCAGGTACAGCTCGATGTCGCGGTTGGCGCCGGGATGGAAGTTGAGCAGGTACTCGCCCACGATCAAAACGCGCGGGCGGCGTACGCTGCGATCGATCTTCACGTCCGCCATGATCTGGATGGCGCGCTTGAACCCGGCGATGCCGCCGCGCACGCCGTGGCGCTTGAAGCCGTCGATCACATGGTCGAGCGCAATCTCAAACGCGCGGTCGGAGGCGCCCGCCTCAAGCTCGTAGGGGCGCATCTTGCGCAGCAGCTCCTCGAGTGCGTCGATCATCGGCAGGCCGTAGGCGATGCGCATAGCGGTGAGCAGGCTCATCTTAAAACCGGGATGCAGGTCGTGGTCGTCGGCAAGGTCGTTGGTGATGATGGGCACGTGCGCGAAGCCGGCGTCGTCGAGCGCCTTGCGCAGCAGGGCGGAGTAGTGCGTGAGACGGCAGTCGCCCACGTACTTGGCCATCATGACCGCCGTATGCTCGAGGTCGTAGTCGCCGTTGACGAGCGCGTCGAGGACCTCGCCGATCACGATCTGTGCGGGAAAGCAGATGTCGTTGTGGACGTAGCGCTTGCCCAGACGGATGGCGTTCTCGCGGCCGACCGGCAGCGAGACGGCGTTGATGCCCTGCTTGGTGAAGGCTGCCGCCATGAGGCGCGAGAAAGCATGCGAGGTGTTGGGCACGAGCACCGTGTAGGTGTCGCGCTCGTCGCGGGTGAACTTGACGGGGTAGGGGTCGCCGAGCTCGCGGACCCCATCGACATCGCTCTCGCCGCGCTCGCGGCGGATGCGCGTGGTCTCCAAGAACGAGCGGACGCGGATGCGCAGGGCGCCCTCGGCTGCGCTCTCGTCGACTTTCAGCAACAGGGGCCGTTTGGCCGAAACCTCGCGCATGAGGCGCGCCGCCTCGTCGGCCAGGTAGGCGTCGTGGCCGCAGCCGAAGCTCGCGATCTGCGCGAACTCGAGTCCCTCGGTGCGTGCGGCGATGAGGGCGCACGACAGGATCCGCGCGTGATAGTTGTTGGCGATATCCAGGCGGCTGCGCGTGAGGTCGACCTCGCGCATGCCGGGGACGGCGTCGGCGGTGAGCACCGGGACGCCTTGCTCCACGAACATGCCGGGCAGGTTGTGGTTGACGAGCGGGTCGGTCTGGTAGGGACGCGCCGCGAGCACGACGGCCGTGCCGCCGCGCGCCTGGACCTGTTCGAGCACCTCGGCGCCGCGGCGCTCGAGCGCGTCGGTAAAGGCCTGCTGCGCGCGGTCGGCTTCCGCGAGGGCGGCGCGGGTCGCGTCGGCGGGGATATCGAAGGTGGCGGCCAGGTACTGCGCGAGCTGGCGCTCACGATCCTCGGCGGTGTACCAGTGGAACAGCGGCGAGTCGAAGGGGATGCCGAAGCGCTGCGTCGGGTTGTCCGACGAGCGGATCACCATGGGGTAGCCCTTCACCACCGCGCACATGGACTCGGCGGTCTCGGCCGTGCCCTCGGGCGCGACGGTGGTGATAATCGGCATGAAGATGCGGTCGACGTGTTTGCCGGCAAGGTCGCGCAGGTGCCCGTGGACGAGCTTGGCCGGGAAGCAGATGGTATCGGAGCATACGGCCGACAGCCCCTGCTCGTACATGCGATGCGAGCTCATGCCCGACAGCACGACGGTAAAGCCGAGCGACTCGAGCAGGGCCGTCCAAAACGGCGCGGAATCCCAGATGGCGAGCACGCGGGGGATGCCGATGCGGACGCCGCGGTCGGGCAGGATCTGCGCGTGGTCGGGCTTGGCAAACAGCAGGCGGGTGCGCTCCTCGAACAGGTTGGGCACGCGGTTTGCCGCGGTTGCCGCCTGCTTGGCCCGCCTGCGGACCTCGTCGTCGTGCGGGTCGCCGATAATCTCGCCGCGCGAGCAGCGGTTGCCGGTGACGAATCGCTCGCCCGTGGAGAAGCTCACGATCGTGCGCGCGCAGTGGTTGGCGCAAAACGGGCAGGTCACGTTGCCCTCGCGGGTGAAGGACAGGCGACGCACGGCGTCGAAACCAATAAAGGAGGAGTCAGGTGCTGCGGCCTCGGCGTCCGGTGCCGTCGCGCCGTCATCAGCCATCGACGCATCGGTGGCGCTCCGTTCAAGCTGCTCTTTGGCGAGTAGTGCCGCTCCGATGGCGCCCATGAGGCCGGGGTAGGGGCTGCGCGTCACGCTGCGGCCGACGTGTTGCTCGAAAGCGCGCAGCACGGCGTCGTTCGTGAACGTGCCGCCCTGCACCACGATGTGCTCGCCGAGCGCGTCCATGTTGGGCACGCGCACGACCTTGGTGAAGACGTTCTCGATGATGGAGCGGCAAAGTCCCGCCATGATGTCGGCGGGCGTCTTGCCGTCGCGCTGCTCCGAGATCACGCTGCTCGTCATGAATACCGTGCAACGGCTGCCGAGCACGGCGGGGCTTTTGGACGAGAAGGCGGTCGCGGCGATGTCTTTGACCTCAATGCCCAACGAGCGGGCGAAGTTTTCCAAGAACGAGCCGCAGCCCGACGAGCAGGCCTCGTTGACGATGACGTCGGTGATGACGCCATCGTCAACCCACATGGCCTTCATATCCTGACCGCCGATGTCCAGGATGAATGTGGCATCGGGGCAAAAGGCGAGGGCGGCCCGGGCGTGGGCGACCGTCTCGACGGTGTGGTAGTCGGCGCCGAAGGCACGGGCGAACAGCTGCTCGCCGTAGCCGGTGGTGCCGAGGGCGCGCACCTGCAGGGTCACGCCCTGTGCGGCGTAGCGGTCGCACAGCTCGACCAAGGCCTCGCGGGCGACATCGATGGGTTCGCCCTGGTTGGACGAGTAGAACGAGTCGATGGGCGTGCCGTCCATATCGAGCAGCACGAGCTTGGTCGTGGTGCTGCCCGC
>CASEEY010000174.1 GCA_949287055.1 uncultured Collinsella sp. | reverse complement strand
GCTAGAAGCCAGTAAAAATCGACGCGAACGAAGGATCTGGTACCCAAGGGATCGTCCATTTCCACCTGAAGCTCGGGCAGGACGAAGCCCGCGTCGATGATGATGGCGCGCACAAGGGATTCCCCTCCGCTCTCCGCACGGCCATCGGCATACGAAAGGACCCTGCGAGCCCGCACGATGCCCTTGCGCCACGTCCCGTGGTCGGAAAGATAGCATTTGAGCTGGCTGGGGGAGGTCAGATGCCAGTGAAGTGCCGAATCGGCAATCGCGAGGCCATCGGCAAACGGTGCGGCGCACAAGCAGTCCGTTACCGTCTCGTCAATCGGCGTCACAAGGGCTTCTTCGACACGTGCGGTTTCGTGCTTGCGCTCATGGCGCGTGATCGCCCTTGAGTTGGCGCTGTAGCGGCCGGGCGAGACGGCAAGGTGAACGGAGTCAAGGTAGGCGAAGGGAACGTGGATGCCGTGAAGCACGGCGGCCGAAAACGAGCAGAAGCACCAGTCCGGATGCATGCGGGCAAGCGTTTTAAGGGTTCGGTACGCGCAGCCGCGCGGGCCTAACGATTCGCATGTTCCCGTGCGCCCGAAGAGGCCGGGAAACGGTTCGCGCAGATCTCCCGCGACGGTCCGGCGGCGCAGCGTTTGGTATTCGGCGCGGCTGCTGGGTGCGAGCCAGCGCATCGCGTCTTCCGATTGGTCGAGCCTGGTCTCGATATCTCTGTTTGCTCGCATGGCCGCCTCCTTTTCGCATGGGAAGGCAGACCATATGCCAGGGTTTTCGACAACAATCCGTCTGATGCCTACAAAAGGGTTTCCGATGGCTGCACAGATGCTTACCAGCATCAACCTGAGTACATCTACCTGCTGAAACGCGATGCGACGGTGACGGTGTGCGACGTTGCGCCGCGCACGTGTCAGGAAAAGTTCCGTGCAGGTTCCACAACTCGCGCCCCAGGCCCGTTGCTGCCATCTTGTCCCGGACGTCATCGAGCCGGTAGGCTTCCCCGATTTGTGCCCACGGGTTTGTCTCAGTTACGGACCCATAACTGAGACAAACCCGTGGGCACAAATTGTGTGTCGCCCGCCTGTCCGTAGCGTCACGTGCAGAAATGGGGTAAAGTTCTACTGAGCTAACACTAGGGAGGAACCATGTCCCCTATCGATATCGTTATCCTTGTCGTGATTGCCGTGGCGTTTGTGGCGGTGTGCGTGCGCGTCAAGCGCAAAGGGAGCTGCGCGGACTGCGCGCAGGGCGGTACGTGCTCCGGGCACTGCAGCCCGCGTCAGCAAAAGAGCTGCCCGGCGTGCAAAGGCATCGACAAGGTGACCGAGGAGCTTGGCCGCGGGGTCAAGTAGCGGGCGAAACGGGAGCCGGTGCTCGCACGGAATGGAAGCCGAAGCTCGCATGAAATGAAAGCCGGGGTCGTGCGAAATGGGTGCCGAGGCCTTTCACACAAGAGTGGCAGATGCACGCCGTTCATGCGAAGAGCTCTTGTCCCAATGCGCGCGGTATCGCAGCGGCGCAGCCACGTCTTGAATCGCACCGTCCAGATGAAAAGTATCTGCCCCAATCCCGTACAGACTCCCTCAGCGGTGGCCGACGAACACTCGCGGCCGACCGGCGGCGATGCGGCGTTGCCCGTGCGGACCCCTTTAGCGGTGGCCGACAAGCACGGCGGCAAGCGCCCTCTGCCCCAATGCGCACGGCATCGCGGGGGCGCAGCCGCGTCTTGGAGCGGCGTCCGCCTGAAAGTACCTCTGCCCCAATCCCGTGCGGCATCGCAGGAGCGCAGCCACGCCGCCCATGCGAAAAAAGCCCGGCCCAACCTCACGAGCATCCCCGCTCTACTCAGAAACCCTGCCGAAACATAGATATGTGACAATGGGCGCTTGTAATTCGTTTCGATCGGTTTTACGCGATTCGGAAGGGTGTCCCATGGATAAGAGCCAGAACATCGATTTCGTTCTCCGCACCGTCGAGGAGCGCGACATCCGCTTCGTCCGCCTGTGGTTCGTCGATGTGCTCGGTCGCCTGAAGAGCTTCGCCATCAGCCCCGAGGACCTCGAGGTCGCCTTCGAGGAGGGCATCGGCTTCGACGGCTCGGCCATCGAGGGCTTCACGGCGCCGGAGGAGGCCGACATGCTCGCCTTCCCGGACCCCTCCACGTTTCAGGTCCTGCCGTGGCGTCCGTCGAGCGACGGCGTGGCGCGCATCTTCTGCGACGTGTGCACGCCCGACCGCAAGCCGTTCGACGGCGATCCGCGCTACTGCCTGCGCCGCATGTTCCACAAGGCCGAAGAGGCCGGCTTCCTCATGAACGTCGGCACGGAGCTCGAGTTCTACTATTTCCCCGACGAGCACACGCCCGAGCCGCTCGACCGCGTGGGCTACTTCGATCTGCTTCCCGCCGATTCGGCGCGCGACGTGCGCCGCAACACCGTGCTCACGCTCGAGAAGATGAGTGTGCCGGTGGAGTACACGTTCCATTCGTCCGGCCCCTCGCAGCACGGCATCTCGCTGCGCCACGCCGAGGCGCTCACGATGTCCGACGCCATCATGACGGCCAAGCACATCATCCGCCTCGAGGCCTTCGAGGCCGGCGTCCACGCGTCGTTCATGCCCAAGCCCATCGCGGGTGAGGCGTCCTCGGCGATGTTTTTGCACCAGTCGCTGTTCGACTACGACGGTAACAACGTGTTCTACGGCGAGGACGACCCAGTCTATCACCTGTCGCCGATCGCCAAGAGCTACATGGCGGGCATCCTCATGCATGCCGGCGAGATCTCGGCCATCACGAACCCCACGGTGAACTCGTACAAGCGCCTCGTCACGGGCAAGAACAGCTCGCCGACGCCCACGCACGCCACGTGGGGTCTGCGCAATCGCGCCGCGATGATCCGCATCCCCATCTACAAGCCAGGCAAGCAGCTCTCGACCCGTATCGAGCTGCGCAGCCCCGATCCGATGGCCAACCCTTATCTGGCCTGCGCGGTGACGCTCGCCGCTGGCCTCGATGGCATCAAGCGCGGGCTGCGCCTGCCGGCCGAGACCGAGCTCACCGACGCCGGCTTGTCCGACGTCGAGCTGCGCGAGCTCGGATGCGCCCCGCTGCCGCGCAACCTCGAGGAGGCCCTCGATATCTTCGAGAACTCCCTGCTCATGAAGGATGCGCTGGGCGAGCACATCCACAGCTTCTTCCTCAAGAAGAAGCGCAAGGAGTGGGAGAAGTAC
>CASEEY010000173.1 GCA_949287055.1 uncultured Collinsella sp. | reverse complement strand
CCCCTGGCGATGGAGAACTGCAGTTTCGAGTGGCGCACGTCGTGCCGCGCCGCCACGGCCTTGGAGTTGTTCTCCAGCGCATTGCCGAGCACCTCGCGGACGGGTGCGACGCCGGCCGGCGTCTCGATGGCCACCTCGGTGTCGACCCTCAGCGGACGGTCGGCCGGGTAGTTCATCGCCTCGGAGAGGGCGATCTCGGCCAGCGCGAGGTTGTTCTCCTGCTACGTCACGAGGTAGTCGTCCGACGCCTGTTGTGACTCGACCTCCGCCACGTCGGCGGCGCTCTTCAACCCCAGTTCGAAGAGCTTGCGGCTCTTCGCCAACTCGGCCGTGCTGGTTTCGAGCTGCTCGCGGGCCAGCCGCACGCTTTCGGTGTAGTAGACCACGTCGAAATAGGCCTGCATGGTTTTCAGGGCGATCTCGTCGCGGGCCAGCTGCAGCTCCTCGACCCCCTGCATCCGCATGACGCGGGCGGCGCGCACCGTGTTGATGCCGGTCAGCCCGGCAAAAACGGGGATCTGACCCGAGAGGGAGTAGGAGTTGTCGAAGTTCGAGACGTCGGTATAGGTATTGGTCTCGGGATCGACCGAACGGCCGAAGCTGGTCGAGGCGCCGACCGATCCGCTCACCGCGGGGACGAGCGAGGCGACCGACTCGATGTAGTCCTGCCGGTAGTTGCGGTTCGTATAGTCTTGCCGGCGGACGGCGGGGCTGTGCTCGACGGCATAGCGCATGCACTCTTCGAGCGACATCGGCGCGGGCTGCTCGACGGGAGTGCGGTCTTTTATGGAATCCGGTATTTCCGAAACGATGGCCAATGAGTCGACGGCTGCACCATGTGTTGTGGTCGTGGCATGGGCGGGTATCAATGAAAGTGTCCATATAATAGACACCCATGGATTCAAAACCGTTCTTTTCATATGGATTTCAGTCTTTTTTTATTTGCCCTAAAATGTAGCCAAACTCGTGCCAAAACATTTAATGAATTGATATACAAAGCAATGCAATTTACACTATAACCCCAAAATGTAAAATATTTTTACAGCGGCGTAAAAAATATGGACAGACAGGCTCCGTTTTCCCTTCGAAAACACTATTTTTATCCCGCCGAAACCTCGAGTCGCTCCGCGGAACCCCAATCATGGTAATGGATTCCCGGCCGACTCCCTCTAAAATCCGAAACACATGGCCAAAGCAAAAGAGGGAACCCTGCTCGTCGTCGACGACAACCGCAGCATCCTGTCCGCCGTCCAGCTGCTCATGGGCAACTATTTCGCGCGCGTGCTGACCCTTTCGTCGCCCAACCAGCTGCTCACGACACTGCGCCGCGAGCCGGTGGACGTCATCCTGCTCGATATGAACTTCTCGGCCGGGATCAACACCGGCAACGAGGGCTTCTACTGGCTGCAGGAGATCCACCGCAATTATCCCGAGATCAAGATTGTACTCTTCACCGCCTATGCCGATATTGACATGGCGGTGCGGGCCATGCGCGACGGCGCGGTGGATTTCGTAGTCAAGCCGTGGGACAACGAGCGTCTGGTTGCCGCCCTGCAGGGAGCCTACAACCTCTCACGTTCGCAGCGCGAGGTGAAGCAGCTCAAGGAGATCAAGCGCGAACTGACCAACGAGGAGCCGATGTTCTGGGGTACGAGTCCGGCGATGATGCGCATCCGCGAGATGGTCGAGAAGGTGGCCGCCACCGACGCCAATATCCTCATCACGGGCGAGAACGGCACCGGCAAGGAGATGCTCGCCCGCGAGATTCACAACCGCTCAGCCCGCCATCGTGAACTGATGGTTTCGGTCGACATGGGAGCCCTGCCCGAGACGCTATTCGAGAGCGAGCTCTTCGGCCACGTCAAGGGAGCCTTCACCGATGCTCGCACCGACCGGGCCGGCAAATTCGAGGTGGCCGACCACGGCACGCTCTTCCTCGACGAGATCGGCAACCTCCCGCCGCACCTGCAGTCGAAGCTGCTGACGGCGCTCCAGAGCGGCCGCATCTTCCGTGTAGGAAGCAACGCTCCGGTCATGGTCGACATCCGTCTTGTGTCGGCTACAAACCGCGACCTCTATGGCATGGTGAGTCGGGGCGAATTCCGCGAAGACCTCCTCTACCGCATTAACACGATCCATATCGACCTGCCGCCGCTGCGCCAGCGCCGTGAGGACATCCGCCCGCTGGCAGAGGGTTTCCTGCGCCGCTATGCCGCGAAGTACGGCAAGCCGATCGAGGGGTTCGACGCGGAGGCCGTGCGCGAGATGGAGAAGTACCCCTGGGCGGGCAACATCCGCGAGTTGCAGCATACCATCGAGAAGGCTGTCATTCTCTGCGACGGACGGGCCATCACCCCGTCAACATTGCTGTTGCGTGCGGCGCCTGCGCCGGCATCCCCCGAGCCCGATTTCACGACACTCGAAGAGATGGAGCGCTCGATGATTGCGCAGGCTATGTCCCGCTGCAACGGCAACATGACCGAGGTGGCCCGCCAGCTGGGCATCACGCGCCAGACCCTCTATAACAAGATCAAACGCTACGGATTATGAAACTCCCCAAGGGCATTGCATATGGTCCCATCATCACCCATGCAGGATTGCTCGCCGCCGCGACACTTGTCAGCGGGTGGTTCGTGGCGCAGCGGCTCTACCCGCTGCTGCTGGTCAGCGTGCCGCTCATGGCGTTGGCGTTCTATCGGATCCTGCGCTGCTACGGCGATTCGGTGCGGCGCGTAACCTTCATGTTCAACGCCATCGAGAACGACGACCTCACGTTCCGCTTCAACGAGGACCCCTCAAAAGTCGACAACACCATGCTTAACGCGGCGCTCAACCGCATCAAGGAGATCCTCTCGCGGACCAAGCTGCGGGCCGAGGAGCGCGAACGTTACTACCAGCTCATCATGGAGAGCGCCCAGACGGGTCTGATTACGGTCAATGACACGGGCAGCGTCTACCAGGCCAACAGCGAGGCGCTGCGCATCTTCGGCCTTCAGCAGTTGGGGCATATCCGGCAGCTGGAGGGCTCGGCTCCCGAGGTGGCGCGGGCATTGGGGGCCATCCGCCCCGGCGAGAAGCTCCGTGTCTCGTGCACGACCGAGACGGGCGAGATGGCCCTGACGCTGGGCTGTGCGGAGATCACGCTCGAGGATTGCCACCGACGGGTTATCTCCGTAAGCGACATCAACAGCGAGGTAAGCGAGATCCAGGTCGAATCGTGGAGCAAGCTCTCGCGCATCCTGACCCA
>CASEEY010000172.1 GCA_949287055.1 uncultured Collinsella sp. | reverse complement strand
GGAAGGCGAGCCGCCCCAGGCCCCCGGCGGCTTTACATACCATCCCACCCGGGGGCTCCGGGATCTCCGGGCCGACGAGACCCTCTTTGCCCTGGGGGCCGGGGAGAGCCTCTGGCGATGGTACCAGGCCAACCGATTCTGCGGCCGCTGCGGCGCTGTCATGGTCCACGGCCAGACGGAGCGCAGTCAGATCTGCCCCGTCTGCGGTCAGGTGGTCTATCCCAAGATCTGTCCCGCCGTCATCGCCGCGGTCTACGACGGCGACCGGCTGCTCCTGACCCGGTACCGGGGCCGTCCCTTCGTCCGCTATGCCCTGGTGGCCGGGTTCAACGAAATCGGCGAATCCATCGAGGACACGGTCCGCCGGGAGGTTTTTGAGGAGGTCGGCCTCCGGGTCCGGGACCTGCAATTCTACAAGTCCCAGCCCTGGGTGTTCACCGATTCCCTGCTGATGGGCTTCTTCGCCCGGCTGGACGGCTCCGACGCCATCACCCTCCAGGAGGACGAGCTCTCCGAAGCCCGGTGGTTCCCCCGGGCGGAAATTCCCGACGATCACTCGGCCATCAGCCTCACCGGCGAGATGATCGAGTTCTTCCGCGCCCACGGCGCACCCCCGGCGTCAAACGTGAATATTCTATAAATAATAACCGAAACGCCTTTACTCTCCCGGCCCCATGGGGTAAAATAAAATCGAAATTCGCAGAATAGGGGGAATGCGGCATGGGGCGAGGTCAGAAGCCAGGCCGTGAAACAAAGCAGCAGCGGGCATTCAACGCCATTTTAGGCACTGCCCTGGTGTTCCTAGGCTGCGTGCTCGCGGTCAATTTCGTCAGTCATATTCGCAACAGCGCCGTCTTTCCGGCAGTGATTAGCGGCCTGGGCGCGCTGCTGTTTTTTGCCGTGGGCGTTATATTGTTCAGCGATCTTATTCGCCGGCGGCGTCAGCCGCCCAGTCAGGATCAAGAGGAGGAATAAACCCATGGATCAAGGTGGGTTCAACGGCATCTTTAATCTCATCACCCTGGGATACGGCCTCTACGCCGTGTACACCTGGTTCCGGCTTCTGCGGGAGCCGCTCTTTTCCAATCCGCTGCTTATACCCAAGGAACGCGCTCCCAAGGACTGTCTGGAACCCGAGACCTATGTGGCCTATATCCGGCCCCGGACCCTGGTGCTGGGCGTCATTGCCGCGCTTTCCGGCGGCATCGGCCTGCTCGTAGTTGGATGCGGTGTCGATCTGGGAGCTTTCGGTCTGTGTTGCCGACCAGGTCCCGGCGGCATCCTGCGCCACGTCCAAGGTCAAAGATCCGATCGTGCCGAAGTAGTCGTCCGCGGGGCTCGAGGGCACCTCCACCACGGCGACCTCGCGGCCGTCGGCGGCGGTTACCGTCTCGTCGATCGTCACGTGCTCGTGGCCGGCGACGACGGCGTCGACGCCGGAGATCTCGGCGGCAAAGCCCTCGGGATCGGTGTTGTGCGAGAGGCAGACGACGATGTCCGCGCCGGCCTCGCGTGCCTCGGCGGCGGCGTCGGTCGCCGTGGCTACCGGGTCGGTGAACGCAAGGCCCTCGACGTTTGCGGCGGGCGTGGACGTGTAGAAGCTCTCGTCAATCGCGCCCACGATGCCGACCGTGAGCGGCTCGCCGGCGACCTCGAGGTCAACCAGCTCGTAGCTCTGGTCAAAGAACGGCTCGCCGGTTGTGGCGTCCACCACGTTGGCTGCGAGCACCGAGAGGTCGTGATCGGTGTCGAGCTCGGCCAGACGGTCGGCGCCGTAGCTCCAGTCGTGATTGCCCGGCGTGGTGGCGACCACGCCGGCGGCATCCATGAGCGTGGCGATGCTTTCGCCCTCGCTCACCGTGGCAAAGGAGTTACCGTGGAACGTGTCGCCCGCGTCGAGGACGATCGTGGTGTCGGGATCGGCGCCGTTCGCGATGCCGGCGAGCACGGCGTAGGCGTTGACCTGGATCTCCTCCTCGGTCGCGGGATCCACGACGTAGTCCAGGGCGTAGTTGCCATGCGTATCGTTGACGTGCAGCACGGTGATGGTGCCAGAAGCCGCGTCGCCTTCGGCGAGCACCCGCGTCGGGGCTCCGGCGAAGGCGACCAGCGCGACAAGGAGTGCCCAGGCGAGCTGTGCTGCGCGGAAGCGGAATCGGTTCGTCTTCCGGATGTTCTCGTTGCTCATGCGTGCTCCTCAAGAGGGTGATTGCTCGGTTTTGACAGCGGGTTTCACATTACGGTTAAACCGTAGGGAGGACAAGGGGCGCTCGCCGCGATATGCGTGGGCGACCAGATGCGAGGGCACGAACGACCTGCTGGGCGGAACGAACGATGAATCGATCGAGGCGACAGGCCGCGTCGGTGCGACTGTCGTGCGCGATGGTCGCTCCGGTTTCCGTGCCGCCGGCGTGCTGGAGATGCGGCTATTATGTCAGGGCGAAGGGGTTCGGCTATCATTGCCGGGTCATATCTATAGCTTGAAAGGCCGCTCATGGAATTCGTCATCCTGTACCTGCTCGTCAACATCGCCGTCGGTGCCCTTGCCTGCTTTGCCGGCAAGCGCCTGTTCTACATCATGCTCGGCGCCCTCGTGTTCCTCGGCGTGCTCAACATCGGCATGTCCTCGACGGACGGCTCTGCAGCGTCCATCGTCATCGCGGTCGTCTTGGGTATCGTGGCGGCGCTGCTGTCCAAGTACGTCTACAAGGCCGGCGTGTTTCTGGTCGGTGCCGTTGCCGGCGCCGCGCTCGGGTTTGTCGTGGGCATGCTGATGCCCCAGGAGATGAGCGCCTACCTGGGCGTGATCATGGCTGTCGCGGCCCTGCTCGTGGGCCTTGCCGCCCTGCGTTGGTGCGATCTGTTCGTGCGCCTGGGCACCGCCTACACGGGCTCGACGTTCGTGGTCTCCAACGTGCTGGCCGCAGCCCTGGCGTTCGGCGCGCTGGTGGAGCTGGCTGTTCCGGGCGACGCGCTGGGCACGTTCAACGCGCTGTCCTCCTACATTGGCGGCGAGTTTTCCGCGCTGTACGCCACGCCCATCCTGGTTGGCACGATCGTGCTCACCATCGTCGGCGCCATCGTCCAGAAGCGCAGCGAGTAGCCTCACCTGCGACGGTTCCGGCTATAAACCGCCTCGGGCGGGGATGTAGGACCATCTCTGTCCCGGGATGCGGGGCGTTAAAACACCCTAGGGATTATTTTACATGGCATGCGTTTTTACGCATGCCATGTAAAATAATCCCTAGGGTGTTTTAACG